>CAZCRM010000052.1:0-10002 GCA_964501085.1 uncultured Methanosarcinales archaeon
TGAAGATTCCAGGGGTTAAGAAGATTTCAGCTGGAAACTATGGAGGTAACCTGGGTAAGTATAAATTCTATCTGAATGAACTTTTCTAGAACTTTTATTCTGTAGTTTTTGTAGTTTGGCGCAAAAGATATAAAAATTGATTATATACTATATTTTTTATATTCATACGCCTCGCTTCGCTCGGATTTGATCTGTTCACATGCGTTTATTAGTTATGCAGAGGACCATATATTCTATATTCTAAGCTTCCTGCCAAAATCAACTAAGGCGTTAGCTGAGGTGATGCCTTAGTAGCGATAGTACGGATTTTAATTCATCCACCCTTAACTGTCCAGGAGCTACCGCTTTATCTATGTATCCATAGGTCATAACTGATCCATAGATGGGAGCTATAGCACGTGAATGTTTGCCTAAGTCACCCATGGCTATGAGACACACCTTACCTTTAACCTGAAGCAGAACCTCAAACAAACAAAGCACATCCTTTAATGAGTTTGGCATCACAGCAAGCTTGGCGATGTCAGCACCTGCCTCAAAGCATTTATGAATTATCTCATGCATCACCTCATGTTCAGGAGTTTTTTGAAAATCATGGTGGGATATAATAACTGTTTTGTTCATTTTTTTTGCATTCTCCACGATTTTATCTCTTTCCTTTGCCTGAAGCTCAATATCCACAGCATCAGCAAGAGGTAACAAGGAAAGCAGGGTATGAATACGCTCTTCTTCTGTCCCATCCCATGCTCCACCTTCCTGCTTCATCCTGTTGGTAATAATTACAGGTAGACCCAATTTTTTAATATCCTTTAGTTTATCATACTCCCCTCTCATGAGGTCTATCCTGAATTCCAGAATATCTGCACCAAGCTGTTTTGCTTTAATGGCAGAATCCACTGGATTCTTTGCTATGGTTGCAACTATTCCATTAATCATATATCTGGCTTTTAATATCGTATTTCAAATCCCTTGAACTCTCCTTTATAATTCTCTGGAATCACTTCCACCTTCTCAACCTTAGCATACACAGGTCCTTTTTTGCACCATTCTATCATCTCCTCAACCTCTTTATCATCACCTTCAAAAACCGCCTCAACCCTTCCATCCTTAAGATTCCTCACCCAGCCTTTTATACCAAGTTGCTCTGCCTTAGCCTTGGTATTTGATCTGAAGAATACACCCTGTACCCTTCCTGACACAAATACGTGCACCCTTTTCACTTCACACCCTCCCATAACACCCTGTTGCCTTTTTTCCATCTCTTTACCCTTTCTTCAAGATGCATTTGATTTAAGATTTTTATAAGTTCCTTTCTGGATATTTCAATATCAAAACCCTTGAGAGCTTTCCTGATATTTTCATGCGTCATGGGGTGAGCTAACACTCTCTCTATAAAGCCTGTAATATCTTCATACAACGCCCATGGATATATTATCCATTTCCACTCAGCCTGTTTCTCAGCCCAGTAATCAGGCACAAAGGTGGAGCTGGTCTTATAATGAAGAACCGCTGTTCTTACCTCAGAAGGATTCTTCTCAGCGATGTGCTTCATTACCACAGCACAGGTATCCCCACTATCCACCACATCATCCACCACAAGCACCTTTTTTCCTGAGATATCCACTGGAAGAGGATATGTTATTTTTGCCTCTCCAAGCATCGAAGCTATACCCCAGTGCTCTGCCTTTATGCAGACAAGATTTTTTTGCAGAAGAAAATCACATACAATACGTGCAGGAACAAGACCACCCCTTGCAATCCCTATAACAATATCAGGCTTAAATCCAGAATGTTTTATTTTAAAAACTAAGGTTTCTGTTAGTTTGTATACTTCATCCCAGCTTACAAGATAGCATCTGAAGCATTCCACAGGCATTTATATTCAGATAAATCCTGCTCTCTGAAGCAGCATAATATCCTCAGTATCCAATTTTTCACCAAGCTTGAACTGATTATAGATTTCCTCAGCCTCTTTCCTGACCTTTTCTTTCATGGCCTCTTCCTTGCTCATCTTTGCCTTACGTTTTAAGGTGATGATCACCTTGTTGAGCTCCCTTATTTCCTTTTGTGATTGTATGAATAATCTATGCTGTTCATCTGCTGCTTCCTGAGCCTTCACAAACTCCTTATGCGCCATATCAGATTCTTCCCTTACCTTATCAGCCTGCTTGAAGATTTCAATCATTTTATCATGATACTGCTGTGCAGCATCCGCAGCTTCCTTCACCTTACGGTGATACTCAGAGGCTTTTTCCTTCAAGGATTGAGCTTTTTCAAGCAATGATTTCAGTTCCTTATTGCTCTCAAGCTGTTGCTTCTTACGCTTGAATTCTTCAGTTAACTTAGCAATGGTTTCAACAAGTTCTCGCTCCTGAGCCGGGTTGAGCACCTCTGTCTGCTGTTTAAACTCCAGTCTGTCGATTTCTTTCTTCAGCTCTTTGAGGGAGGGACCATCATCGATTTTCAATTTCTTGCGAAGCCTGTCAATCTCTGCATATATTTTATTGATTTTCTCGTTCAGCTTGTCACGCTTGAGTTTATATTCACTGACCTTCTGGTTGTACTCATCCCGTATCTTCTTGAGCTTCTGGGCTTCGTCAATCAACTCTTTGGTACGCTTGTTCAGCTCGTTCCTTTTGGATGCACACTTGCTTGCCTTCTGGTTCAGTTCATTACGTTTGTTCTTGTGCTCTTCTGACTTTTTCATCAGTTCATTTTTTCTTTCCAGCAGTTCATTCAGCAACCTGCATATCCTCCTTTTCCAACATTATGTTGGTATTTTTTATTTAGTCTCATAACGCACTATTCCCATGCTATAATTCACCCTTTAATCCACTGCTTAATCTAAATTGTTCTCAAAACAATTTGAGGTTATCATATTCAGAGTGAATTTTCTCTTTTCATTCTCTCACATTCTTTTTAACCTTTTCGGAGAGGGTATGATGAACGAATTCAAAATCCTTATAACCAATAAAATAGTATCGCCAAGAGATTATGGAAGCAGTGCAAACAGAAGAGATAAAAGCAGAGTCGCTCCCTCCAAAATCCAACTTTAGTGAGTGGTATCATCAGCTTCTTATGATGGCTGAAATCATGGATGTCCGCTATCCTGTTAAAGGGTTGTATGTCTGGTTTCCATTTGGTTATGATATTCGCAGGCGCACCTATGCTATTATACGTGAACTTCTGGATAAGGATCATAGAGAAGTACTTTTTCCCATGCTGATACCTGAGAATGAGTTCATGAAGGAAGCTGAGCACATAAAGGGTTTTGAGAATGAGGTGTACTGGGTCACTCATGGGGGAAAGAACGAGCTTGACATGAAGCTTGCCCTCCGCCCCACAAGCGAGACCGCCATATATCCCATGTTTAAGATATGGATACGCTCTCATGCCGAGCTACCAATAAAAATATATCAGATTGTTAACACTTTTAGATATGAAACAAAGCATACCCGTCCTTTAATACGATTGCGTGAGATTACATCCTTCAAGGAAGCTCATACTGTGCATGCCACCTGGGATGAGGCTGCTGCTCAGGTTAAAGAAGCCATACGTATATATCAAGAGTTCTATAGAAGGCTTGCCATACCTACTATAGTTTCCAGAAGACCTGACTGGGACAAATTTCCAGGTGCCGAGTATACCATAGCTATTGATACCCTCATGCCTGACCACAAAATACTTCAGATTGGAACTGTCCATCATCTGGGGAATAACTTCGCAAAGACGTTTGATATCAGATATGAGGATATAAATGGGGAGCAGCAGTATGCACAGCAGACATGCTATGGCATTTCAGAGCGTTGTATAGCAGCCGTGATCTCAGTACATGGAGATGATAGAGGGCTGGTGTTACCTCCTGAAATAGCTCCTACTCAAGTGGTTATCATCCCGGTTCTCTTTGGAAAGAACGAGGAGATAACAAGAGTATGTCGTGATGTGTATGATATGCTTAAGAGAGAAGGTATCCGTGTTGTTCTTGATGAGGGAGATGAACGACCTGGTGCAAAATACTATAAATGGGAGATGAAAGGTGTGCCGGTAAGAGTGGAGATTGGTCCAAGGGATGTTAAGAACAATTCTGTGATTATGGTCAGAAGAGATAATGGAATAAAAGAAAGCGTGGCTTTTAGCAATATTGTAAAGGAGATTAAACAACGATTTGAGGATATTCATGAAAGCCTGTTTGAAAAAGCGAAAAAATCCATGCATGAGCGTATCTTTTGTGCAGGCACCATAGAAGAGGCAAAGAAAAAGGTTCAGGAGGGAATTGTGAAGGTAGCATGGTGCGGTGAACAGAAATGCGGACTTGATATGGAAGAAGCTGTGAGTGCCAGCATGCTTGGCATACCAGAAGGAGGGTTGGGCAAAGGTGCTGGAAAATGCTTGGTATGTAAAAAAGAGACCAGTATATTTGCTTTAATGGCAAGAAGCTATTAACGATGAAAAGAGTTATGTATTCACTGCCTTATTAAGGACAGGAGGAACAGATTTGGCTAAAGAAGGATGGAAATCAAAACAATGGTATAACATAGTGGCACCTGATATGCTTGGAAAAACCAACATTGGAGAGACGATAGCTGATGATCCTGAAAAACTCATAGGAAGAGTGGTAGAGACAACACTGGGTGAACTCACAAACGATATGACTAAGCACAACATCAAGCTGAGTTTGAAGGTGCATCGAGTTGGTGGCGACACCGCCTACACCAAGTTTGTGGGTCATCAGCTAACCCAGGAATACATGCGCTCTTTAGTAAAAAGGCATACCTCAACCATTGATGCAAATGTTGTAGTGACCACGAAGGATGGCTATGTCATTAGGGTAAAACCAGTATGCTTCACCCTGAAAAGAGCAAGAGCAAATCAGGTCAAAGCGATACGTAAGATTATGGAAAACATCATTATAGCGAAGGCAAAGGAGATGGACATGCCCCAGTTTATACAGGAAATTATAACAGGCAAACTCTCAGCAACTATATATCATGATGTCAAGCCAATCTATCCCCCTAGAAGGGTGGAGATAAGAAAGACTGAGATTGAGGGGGAACCAGAAAAGTCCCCTGCATCATGATTCCTCTTCCATTCGTTTCAGATATAATTTTTCTTTCAGCTGTTCATTCCTTACCCGAATTATTATGAGTGAAATCACAAGCATGAAATAAGCAACAAAGTTTAAAAAAAAGGTTAGAAGTAACTCTACTGAGGGAGAGCTAAGCTCTGCAACAGGATGTACCGTAGCTTTGTTCCATAACCTTATAGACATAAAGCTAAGAGGTACGCCAATAAACCCTATTATCCCGAAGACAGCAGACAATCTTGCCCTTTTCTCAGTTTCCTCAATGGCTTGACGTAGCATGAGGTAGGAGACGTATATAAGGAATAGCACAAGAGAGGTATTTAGTCTGACATCCCATGTTACCCAGTAGGTATTCCATGCAGAGCTTGCCCATATCGAACCACTTACCAAGGTCAGGAAAGCGAAAATAATGCCCACCTCTGCAGATGAGAGTGCTATTATGTCCCACTTCTGTTTTTCGCTATGAAGATACAGTATGCTTGAGGCAAATACAATAGCAAAAGCTAAATAAGCAGAAATAGCTATGGGAACATGGAAATAGAAGATTTTGAAGTTCAAAGGGTTTCCAGCCACCTGGGTGATATTGATTGGTATGGGAGCATAGAAAAACACAAGGTAGGTCGAAATAAGTATCAATATCGCTGTTAAACCAAAAATTATTCGTTTCATGCTACAGAATATGCATGGGTATTAATAATATTTTACCTTCACAGATAGACATATGAAGGAGGATATTCAAAAGAAAATTGGGTTAAGAGAAGCAGTTTCCATAGCTGTCGGAACCATGATAGGCGCAAGCATATTCTCTATTTTTGGGGTGGGTGCTGAAATAGCGGGTAAGAATCTGCCTGAAGCTTTCATGCTCTCTGCTCTGCTCGCTTTCATCGTTGCGTACTCCTATGCTAAAATGGGCTCAAGCATAGTATCCAATGCAGGAGCCATTGCATTCATTCTTAGAGGGTATGGTGACAACCTCATTACAGGCACTCTGAGCATATTGATGTGGATGAGTTATGTGGTATCAATTTCATTGTTTGTGAAGGGATTTGCAGGTTATTTTTTACCTCTAATCAATATAGCATCATCACCATTGATGGTAGGCATGGTTGAGGTAATAGTAATTTCTTTTTTCACAGCCCTGAACTTCTTTGGTTCAAAGGCTGTTGGAAGAGCAGAGTTCTATATTGTAGCTGTAAAACTCTCGATTCTCGGAGTCTTCATAGTTCTTGGATTATCAAGCATATCACCACAGCTAATCACACCATCGTTCAATGAACAGCATGTTATAGGAACCCTCAATGCCTCTATTATCTTTTTTCTATCTTATATGGGGTTTGGACTTGTCACCAATGCATCTGAAAACATGGTAAACCCAAGAAAGAACGTTCCAAGGGCAATCTACATGAGCATATTCATTGTCGCTGCAGTGTATATCCTTATCTCATTAGTTGCCATAGGTAACCTTCCTCTCGATGAACTAATAAAAGCAAAGGACAATGCACTTGCAGTAGCCTCAAAGCCTTTTCTTGGAGAGCTTGGATTCGTGCTTGTCTCAATTGGTGCACTCTTCTCAATCTCCTCTGCTCTTAACGCCACCATATATGGCGGAGCAAACATAGCTTATTCCCTTGCAAAGGATGGCGAGCTTCCGAAATTTTTTGAAAGAAAGGTATGGTTCAAATCAACAGAAGGGCTGTATATAACCGTTATGTTATCCCTGATCTTTGCTCTTGTGTTTGATATGACTGGGGTAGCATCAATCACCAGCTCAATTTTTATTGTTATATACATCTTTGTGATAGCATCGCATTACAGGGTTGCAGACGAGATTGGTGGAAACAGGAAGGTTATATTTACAAACGCTGTCATAATCTCAGTCGTTCTTCTGCTCCTCCTCTATTACCAGTGGCATACACAGAGATATGTATTTTATGGAAGCATGATAACATTCCTGAGCGCTTTTTGTGCTGAAATGGTGTATCGTAACATCACAAAAAGGTGTCTGTGAAAAACGAGTTTAAGCTTGGACTATTAATCTTTGAGATAGCAGGCAATTATGTTATTTATGAAATCTCTTCCTTCATTTGTTTTGAATATTGGAGTGTTCCATTCCTGTTTAATCCTTGTCCTTAAGGTTTTTACATGTTCTTTTTTAACTGGATCATAGCCTGATTTTTCATAAGCTTCTTTATATACCACTATTCCGCATCTCTGCCATGCAGGTGTATTAGCCAGATTTATCCCATGCTGGAATACAAGTTCATGAACTGAGCTTGCTTTCATGTTTTTAAGGCGCTGAGCAGCCTCTTTTTCACTCAACCCATCCCTCAAAAGTGTGTAGAAACCATACGCACTCACATGATTTCTCCAGGTCTCAGCCTGTCTCCATACAAGATACCTATAGATATCCTCTCGTGCAAGTGGAATGACTCTGGCATCAAAGGATATAGGGTTTTTCAGGTTTAATCTGATGGTGAGAGCTGAAGAAAAAAAGCTTGGAATTATGGAATCGATTTTCTCAATTCTTTTATTAAATGGGATGTCATAAAAAACCAAGTTAATCTCATCTGAAAATATGAAAGCAAGCAGAGGATTCATCCCACTCTCTCTGAAAAAAGCCTCTGCAGAATCCGCCATGGCACGCGCAAACCCCTCATCATACGGTTTTTTAAAGTTCAGTGATGCAAGGGTACGTTTGAATCCACGCCCATCAATCCTGACAGCAAAAGGAGGAATTACTTTTATATCTGCATAGATTTCTCTCTCCTTCATCCCCTTTTCTAAAAGAGTGTAGCCCATGCCTGTGCTAATGCCTATTGCTCATTTTCATTATAACTATATTCATCCTGCATTTCGCCAGATTTCTTGAAATGATTCACAAGATGTCTGATAAGAACAACATCTCCAATTGCAGTGACCCATCTGAAAGGAATAACCACTCCTGGTTTGGAAACATCAAATACATCAGGATTCAATTTTATAACTCCTAACCCGACTACCTTTTTTTCTCCTATGTCAAGAAGAACATCATTGATTTTACCTATGTAAACGCCCTTATCAGTATAAACATTTAAACCGAACAGCGACGAAACTTCAAGATGCATCATATCACCACTATTACTATGAGGGACTGCAATAAATAGTTTTCCAGAAGTTTAATATTACCCTGCAATGATTAAGGTCTCGATGCTAACCAATGATGAAATCAGGAATTTAATACGTAAATACGCTCTACAGAATGCGGTTAAGTACAATGCACCCCCAAAAGCAAGTGCCATCATGGGGAAGGTGATGAAGCATCCTGAGCTTAGACCAAGAGCAAAGGAAATCACCACTCTTGTGGAAGAGGTTATTGCAGAAGTAAACAAGATGAGTGGTAGTGCAAGGGAAGAAGAGCTAAAGAAATTAGCTCCAGAGTTATTATCTGAACTGAAAGAAAAGAAGCAGCCTGAGAAGGGTTTACCACCTCTTGAAGTTGATAAAAACCTTGTGATGAGGTTTGCACCCAACCCTAATGGTCCTCCTACCTTAGGAAGTGCCAGAGGTATAGTGGTGAATTCAGAGTATGCGAAACGATACAATGGCAAGTTCATTATCCGTTTTGATGACACAGACCCTGTGACAAAACCACCCATGCTTGAGGCCTATGACTGGTATCTTGAGGACTGTGAGTGGCTTGGTGCCAGACCTGATGAGGTCATAATAGCTTCGGACAGGTTACCGTTGTATTATGAGGTTGCTGAGAAGCTTATTGAAAAGAATGCTGCATATGTGTGCTTTTGTGAGCAAGAAACCTTCAAAAAACTCAAGGATGCAAAGAAAGCATGTCCCCATAGAGAGCAAGAGGTTGAAAAGAACCTTACCTTCTGGAAAAAGATGCTTTCTTGGGGTTATGAGGAGCATGAGGCAGTGCTCAGAATCAAGACTGATATGGCTCATAAAAACCCTGCTATCAGAGATTGGGTAGCATTCAGAATCATAAAGAAACCTCATCCCAGGAAAGAGGTGGGGGATAAATATTGTGTTTGGCCTACGCTTGATTTTGAAGGAGGTGTGGAGGATCATCTCTGTGCAACCACGTATATAATAAGGGGAAAAGACCTGATGGACAGCGAAATACGCCAGAGATATCTCTATAAACATATGGGGTGGAAGTATCCTAAAACCCTGCACTGGGGCAGGGTGAGTATTCATGAACTTGGCAAGTTCAGTACAAGTGGTATTAGAAAGGCGATTGAGGAAGGGGTATATTCTGGATGGGATGACCCAAGAGTACCCACCCTGCGGGCGCTCAGGAGAAGGGGGATAACACCACAGGCAATTAGAAGGTTCATATTATGCCTTGGTCTTGGAGAGAATGATATTAGCTTAAGCATGGAAAATCTATATGCTGAGAATCGCAAAATCATAGATACCTTTGCTAACAGATATTTCTTTGTATGGGAACCCGTTGAGATGGATATCCAGGAGGCAGAGCCCAGAATCGCAACACCACCTCTGCATCCCTCCCGTGGTGGGGTGAGAGAGATACCTGTGGGTAATAAGGTGCTGGTATGCAGACAGGATGTTGCTGAGTTGAAAGAAGGAGATAAACTAAGGCTGAAGGATCTCTACAACATAGAAATAATAAGTAAGCATCCTTTAAAGGCAAGATTTATTGGTACAGAATTGGTGAAGGGAATTCGCATAATACATTGGGTTCCACCTGATGGAATCAAGGTGAGGGTTGTCTCACCTACTAAGGAGTACACAGGTATTGGGGAGAGAGGTATCGAGAAAGAGCTTGATAAGGTGGTGCAGTTTGAGAGGTTCGGGTTTGTGAGAATTGATAGTGTAGGTGAGGAGATCATAGCCTATTTTGCACATAGGTAAACTACCCCGCCCTATCGGACGGGGCTTTCCATCAGAGGTTGAGTAAGATG
>CAZCRM010000053.1:0-9853 GCA_964501085.1 uncultured Methanosarcinales archaeon
CCATGCGTAAGCGTGGGGTAGTTCACTACGTAATTTTTCTTCATTGCTATACTTACCAATCCTTTCATTAGCATATACCCTTGATTGAATGCTTGATCGTACAAAATGGATGCTCAGAAAGTTCCTGTCTCTTTTTTATCTGGATTATTCTAATTCGTTCCCTCATGTTTTCCAATATCTCTTCATGTTCCCATCTATAAATTACTCTACCATGTTTGTGTACATCTGGTTTTAACGTTGCCTCAGATAATATGAGCGTAACCAGAATTCAGTTGTTTATTCAGAATCTTAAGCATTTTCGAAAATATTAATAGCCAATTTTTATAATAAGTATATACATTAAGCAAGGGGTTAATGTTATATTCTTATACTGATAAAGAAGTTAAAGATGGCAGAGGATGTACTCACGATTATAATGACCTTCATCTACACCTTAGGTAACTGGATAGGAGACAAAATTGTATGGATGATACACTCAATATCAGGTGTTGCTGTTCCACCCAATATAGCTAATGCTATAGGAATGCTTGTGATACTCTCCCTCTTTCTTGGAATTGCCGAAGTGGCGAAAAAGGCGATATGGATCATCGTGGCTGTGGGATGGGTGTTGATACTTCTGAGAATAGCGATGCTGATGATAGGATAGCATCAAACAAAAATAAAGATAACCAAGCAAAAATAAGCATATTCTGCACCCATGAAATGAAAAGATTTATCAACACTCAAATTAGATTATCAGAAGATAATTATGGAACGGGACCTGGCTCGTATTGGTGTATCTCTTCCTGAGAACCTGCTTGAAAAGTTTGATGAAATTATAAACAAGAGAGGTTATTCTTCCCGATCAGAAGGAATCAGGGATGCAATAAGAGGCTATATACGCTACTATGCTTGGATGAGTGAGGTTGAAGGTGAAAGGGTGGGTACAATCTCCTTAGTATATGACCATAACCAGAGAGGTGTGGTGACCTCACTTTTAGATATAGAGCATGACTACGCCAATATAATACTCTCCTCCATTCATGTGCATATCACCCATGACATGTGTATGGAGGTACTGCTGGTGAGAGGAGAGGCAAAAGATGTCAAGGCTGTTACTGAGAAGATCATGACCATAAAAGGTGTGAAGCATGTGAAGCTCACAACCATCGTGCCTGAGGAGGTCTAACCTATTATGCGCATCTTGGATACTCTAATAGTAGGTGTGACCACATTCCCCACCTTTCTCACATCCTTTCCAGCCCCATCTATGTGCTGAAGCATGTGAAAGATATTGCCTGAAATCATCATGGATTTTATGGGTGATGTAATCTCACCATCTTCTATCATAAAAGAGTTTCTTGCCTCAACAGAGAAATCCCCTGAGATTGGGTTTGCGGTATGAGCACCTATAACCGTGTTAATAATAACACCTGATTTTGTTTCAGCAATAACATCCATGTGTGGATATTCTACTATCAGGTTGCGTATACCTATAGTAGGCAAGGAAGCAAAAGAATTTCTCACTCCATTACCAGTGCTTTCTCTATTCTCTTTTCCTGCAGTATAGCAGTTGTAAAGGAAGGAGGAAAGCACCCCTTCTTTAATCACCTCTGTTCTTCTTGATGGCGTGCCCTCATCATCAGTAGATGAAGTTCCTATTCCTCCAGCAAGCGTTCCATCATCGATGATGGAAAGGCTCTCTGAGGCTATCTTTAACCCCATCTTTCCTATCAAAGAAGATCTTCCTTTCTGCACATTATCTGAGTTTATTGAGGGCACGAAGGTGCTCTCAAGAATATCTGCAAAGGCAGGGGGTTCAAGAAGCACTATAGTATCCTTGGTCTCCACACCTACGCCTTTCTGTGACCTTGAGGCAAGAATAGATGCCTTCTCACCAATTTTGTAAAAATCGATGTTCATCTCCCTTGAAACATCAAACTCTGAAGCTGTTGCTGGAGGAGAGGTTTTTGTGATGGTATCTATAGAAGCCTGTATAAAGGTATGAGACTCTTCAACCTCAACCCCATTGGTGTTTATTATGAGATGAGTTGAGGTTGAACAGGATACGTTACCAGAGGTGGGTACTACAGAAGGTACTGATTTTGCTCCTTTGATCATCTCAATGCTTTTATCAATGCAATCTTCAATACTAAGCTCTGCGATGTTCCTGTCAAATATCCCCTTAATGTTAGCAGGTGTGCTTTTTTCTGGAAGACCAGACCATTGTTCATCTCTCCCCCTTACCCTTGCTGATTTTACCGCTAGCAGAGAGGCATCCTCTATACGTGAGGGGTCGTTGGTACTTGAAAAACCTATGGCTCCATTTACTATGGCACGAATTCCGATGCCTGAGACCAAGCTTTCTTTCGCAAGCTCTATAGTATCTTTCCGAATATCTATGCTTATACTCCTCCCTTCAACAAAATATACCTCTGCTTCATGTGCTCCTGCTTTTTCTGCGTAATCAAGAGCCTTGTACGCAAGATTTTGGTTCATGGGAAGATTAATACTTTTAACCCATGATAAAGATAATCTATGCGAGTTTTGATTATCGATGGATACGTGGATGAACCCACATGTCTGGGAGTCCCTCCCTACATATCACCCTATCCAAGGTACATAGCAGGTGCCCTTGTTGAGAGAGGTGTTAAAAGTAAAGATATCTTCTATCGCACCATTGATCAGCTTCGCCAGCATAAGCAAGCCATGCGCTTTGATCTTATCATAATCATCGCAGGTGTAACAGTACCCGGGAATTATCTCAGAGCAACTCCAATACGCATGAGAGAGATTCTTGAGCTTTCTCAGCTTGAGGCAATCAAGGTGATGGGTGGACCAATAAGGTTAGGTTTCGGTGAGCAGGGTGGGATTACAGCTAAGAAGATAGCGGTATCTGATATCATTATTGCAGAGAAGGACATAGAGGCTTATGTTTACGATTTGATTGAGAATATTAAGAATCCTGAGGATATAGAGCACAGAATGAGAAGCTGTGAAGAGATAGGTAGATGGGGAGTGAAAGGAGCTTTCATAATACGCCAGCATCCTGATTATCCCCATGTTATGTGTGAGATAGAGACCTATAGAGGATGCCCAAGGTCTAAGCATTGTTCTTTCTGCACAGAACCCTTCTATGGAGAACCAGAGTATCGTGAGATAGAGGATGTGGTGAGAGAGGTATCTGCTTTGTATGCACATGGAGCGAGATACTTCAGGATAGGAAGACAGCCTGACCTCTTCATGTATAAAGCAAGGGATGGCGTGCCTGACCCCAATAGTATAGAAAAGCTTTATAGAGGCATAAGGAATGTTGCACCTAAGCTCAAGGTACTTCATATGGATAATGCCAATCCTGCCACACTTGCAAGATTTCCAGAGGAATCAAGAAAAATCGCCAAGATCATTGTGAAATACCATACCTCCGGAGATGTGGTAGCATTAGGAATGGAAAGCGCTGACCCGCATGTAATAAAGGCAAACAATCTCGATGCTCATCCTCAGGAAGTATTGGATGCCATAAAGCTTCTGAACGAGGTGGGTGGAGCAAGAGGAGAGAGTGGTCTTCCTGAACTTCTGCCAGGCATAAACTTTGTTCATGGTCTTAAAGGTGAGACGAAAAAAACCTTTGAGATGAACTACGAGTTCCTGAAACAGGTACTTAAGAGCAATCTCATGATACGAAGGGTAAATATAAGACAGGTTATGAGCTTTGCAGGCACACCCATATATGGGCATGAAACAAGAATACATAAGAATTTATTCCAGCACTACAAGGAAAAAATAAGAAGGGAGATTGATTTACCCATGCTACAGCGTATTGCTCCTGCTGGATGCATTCTGAGGGATGTGCGCACAGAGGTTTATGATGGACTCACCTTTGGAAGACAGCTTGCCTCGTATCCTCTCCTCATAGGCATTCCTGAAAGGCTAAAACTTAATGAATTTGTTGATATTATGGTGACAGGTCATGGATATCGCTCCATAACAGGCATTCCTTTACCAGTAGATATAAATACAGCAAGCAGGAAGGTGATTCAGGAACTGCCCGGCATAGGAAAAAAACAGGCTGCAAAACTGATAGCTGGACGCCCATATAGAGATATAAAGGATGCAATCACGAGATCAGGGCTGAAAGGAAAAATTCTTGAGTATATCAGAATCTCAGGTGGTGAGACTGAGGCTATGAAAATAACGTAATCAAAGCTGATACATCTTTATTATAAATTAATTTTATTTAATCTTGGCAAGGTTTTATATATTCTTAGGGCATATTACAACTTAGCTGTTTTGGCTCATGCCAGGATAGTTAAAGGTAAAGGATGTGTAAGATTGTTTAGAAACGAAGAGAGAAAGGCTCCCGTAGAAGCGGGAGAAACCTATGATGTGTCGATTGAAGACTTTGCAAGAAAGGGAGATGGCATTGCCAGAATACAGGGCTTTGTTATCTTTGTACCCGAAACAAAAGTTGGTGATAAATTAAAGATTAAGGTAAACAAGGTAATGAGAAGGTTTGCTATAGCAGAAAAAGTAGAGTAACTCTACTTTTTTTTATTTTTTTCTATATCATTAAAGAAGTTCATAAGTGAATACTTTACATGCTCAGGCTTTACATCTATAATCTCTGAGCGTTCTTCTTCTGGGAATATATTATATACTGAATACTTTCCAAGGCGTTTGGATGAGGATGAGGTGTAACGCTCGTCCAGAAGCACTCTCACACCATAATCCTCTGGTGAACGCACAACCCTTCCAAGAGCCTGCCTGACCTTTCTTATTGTTGGAATCTCTATGGCATAATCCCAGCCATGTCCGAATTCTTCCTCATATGCATGCTCAATAGCTTTTATTCTATCGGTAAGAGCAGGGTAGCCCACACCCACGATAACCACAGTTCTTCCCCTTCCATCCTTATAATCAATTCCCTCTGTTAAGGTGCCCCACATATATGAGATAAGCACGGCTTTACCTCCACCTTCCCCAATCCTGAAAAATTTCTCTCTTATATCATGCGCCGAAACCCCAATCTCATCAAGAAATACGGGTATATCGAGTGTGAGGCGCTTGCTGTACTGCAAAGCTTCGTAATAACTGGGAAAGAAGATAATCACATTACCATCAGATTGTTCTATAATATCATTGAGTACCTTTGTGATGATCTCTATTGTTCGAGGATTATCCCTGTTTCTGGCGAATAATGGCGGGACTGAGACTGCAATGGTGAGACGTCTTTGCTTGGGGAAGGTGAGACCAAATGATAGCTCACAGGTCTCTCTTGCTATACCTAAGGTAGTTTTAATAGTTTCAAAGGGCTGAAGGGTTGCAGACATGAGCACTGCTGCATGCACAGAGTTAAATAATGGTGAGGTAACTTTTTTGGGTATACATGTAAATAACTCCAGCCTTCCATATATCTCCTTGTTCTGGCGTCTCACGCTCAGTATGGGATAATGTGCTCTGCTACCTGATAACTCCATGTAACTTGACATAAAACTGGCTGTGAGTAATGCACCTGACGTCTTTTTAATCTGGGTTCTACCTTCAAGGAACTGTCGTTCATAGAAAGCATCCATGGCTAAACCGAAACTCCTTAAATGCTTTATCGCCTCTTCAGGATTTTTTATGCCCTCTTTATCCAATGCATTGAGAAGATTTGCCCTGAAGATATCCACACGTTCCTCAGGGTCTGCTATTCTGAGATCATACCACTCGCTACCCACCCTTTCCCGTTCACCAAACTTGAACCTTGCGTTGTAGGTGGATTTTAAAGTGGTCAGCAAAACTTTAAGAAAGGTTTCAACCTCCTTGTTTGCAATATCCTTGTTGGCTTCCACCTCCTCCAACGCCCTATTAATCGTGAGTTCAGAAAGGGTGATGGATGAATGCGCTCTTGCGGCGGACTCAATATTATGGGCTTCATCGAATATTAATATAATATCCTGCAAACCCTTATCCATCCACCCAAGCACATTGCTACGTATGTCTTCGTTAAGAAAATGATGATAGTTGCAGATAAGCAAATCTGCTTCTTTCATGAATCTCTTGAGTAACTCATACCCACAGCTGTTTCTGGATAGTGCCCATTCCGAAACCTCCTCTGGTGTACGTACTCCTGAAAAAAGCCATAAGCGGAAATCATGATTGTCTATTTTCTGGGTTTCATAAAGCTCACTGCATGAGTTCTCTCTTAGTTCGTGAATCCGCTTATTTATGTTGTCATATTCCTGATTTAATTCTTTTTGAAGTTCAATCAGACCTGCATCCTTAACTTTCTTAAGTTTATCATTAACCGACTTTATTTCATTTTTTAATTGGTTACGTTCCTTCTCAAGCTCGATTAATTTATACGTGTTATCCCTGAGCAAACTGCAGGTATCGTAGTCCATGTTGGGCTTGGGACACATAAGCATTTTACCCTTGAGGACAATAACTTTTATATTATTTAGTTTATGTATCTCTCTTGCCTCCTGAATGAATTGCTCCATCTGCTGGTGTACATTTGTGGCGATAACAACGGTTTTGTTATTTTTTATTGCAATGTGAAGAGCAGGCACAAGAGCGCTAAGGGTTTTTCCAGTTCCGCATGCCCCCTCAAACAGCACTATCTGTTTTTTGATTAAAGCATTATAGATGCTATGCATTGCTTCAAGCTGATTTGGATAGCATGATTTCTTTGGAAAGTAGGCAAGATAATCTCTTTTCATCGTTATTTATAGAGAAGTAAGAGCCTATTATTATTTCCTAAGCTTCAGCCACTGCGCAAAGTTCATAAGTGCTCTGTATCTATGCGATAACCTATTCTTCTCCTCTCCCATCTCCCCAAAGCTTCTTCCCCCAACCATAAATATGGGGTCGTAACCAAAACCATGGCATCCACGAATCTCCTCTGCTATCTCACCTCTCACCTCTCCTGAAAAAACAAGGGCTTCTTCATTGGGTTTGCAATATCCAATCACGCATTTAAAAACAGCCTTTCTGTTTACTATTCCTTCCATGAGCCTGAGAATCCCTGTATTGCCAAGCTTATCAAAAACATATGCAGAGTAAGGACCTGGAAACCCTCCAAAAGCATCTATGAACAGTCCAGAATCATCCACCATAACCTCTTGATTTAGCTTTTTTGCAGCCCACTCAGCTCCGAATTTTGCTATGGTCTCAAGTTTATCACTCTGAAGCTCTGGATAATCAAGACTCTTCTGCACCACTGTGATACCAACCTTTGAAAGAATCTCATTTGCTTCTCTCACCTTATGGGAATTTCCTGTTACGAAAATTATTCTTCTCATATCGTTTTATCTGCTTTTTAATATACTCTCGGTATTCAGGCTTGTATTTCATCAAAATAAGGATTATGGTATAGCGAAAGAATATTAAAAATGATGCTATTCCTATTATAAAGCCAAGTATCAGAATGATTTTCGAGGCTAAAGGGAGAGTGTTGAAGTCAATCATGCTTTTTCTAAATAAAATTCCTTATGTAGCACACGAACTGCCTCTTTCCCACTCTCTGCACTCACGACGAATGAGATATTATGCTGGGATGAGCCCTGGCTGATCATTATCACATTGATCCCTGCCTTTCCAAGAGCTCCAAATACCCTCCCTGCCACGCCAGGAGTGCCTGCCATACCTGCCCCTACCACAGCAACCACACAGATATCCTTATCAGAAGTAACATCTTTGATTATGCCGTTCTTGAACTCTGATTTTATGGCTTTTACTGCTTTATCAACGTTATGCTCATCCACAACTATGGAGATGTTTGCCTCGGATGAACCCTGACTGATCATGATGATATTAACCCCTGCATTGGCTAAGGTTGTGAACACACGTGCTGCCACACCTATTGTTCCCACCATACCAGCACCTGAGATATTGATAAGGGCAACGTTTTTAATCAGTGTTACTGCTTTGACCACATCCCTGCTCTGCTGTTCATCTTTTACTATAATGGTTCCAGGAGCATCTGGATTGAAGGTGTTCTTTACTCTCACAGGAATGCCATGCTTTATAGCTGGCTCGATGGTTCTTGGATGAAGCACCTTTGCTCCGAAATACGAAAGCTCCATGGCTTCGATATAGGATATTACAGGTATGGGTTTTGCTTCAGGTACTATGCGAGGGTCGGTGGTCATGATTCCATGAACCTCTTTCCAGAGCCATATCTCATCCGCATTCAGAGCAGCCCCTATTATTGAAGCTGTGAAATCTGACCCCCCTCTACCCAAGGTTGTGATGATTCCCGCCCTGTTTTCTGCAATGAAACCCGTAACCACAGGAATTGTACTGTTCAGGAGGGGTTCGATTCGTTCTTTAACAAGCATATATGTCTCCTCAAGGGGTTTAGCATTCCCATACTCATCATTGGTTATTATGCCTGCCTCACCCCCTGTGAATGCACGTGAGGGTATACCGAGAGCGTTGAGAGAGCCACACAGAATGGGAGCAGCCAGTCTTTCACCATACGAAGAGATATAATCCATTGACCTTAAAGTAAGCTCTCCAAGGTAGCATATACCTACAAGAGCTTTCTCAAGTTCTTCTATGCGTGTATTGATTTCCTCTAAAACCTTTTTCAGAATGTCATTGTTGTTTATGGCTTCATGGGCTGATTTATGGTGCTGTTTTCTAATGTCAGCGATGAACTCCTTTACCCTTGAGATCTTCCCGCTCTCTGAAGCATCTCTTGCATTCTTCAGAAGAGCATCTGTCACACCACTCATGGCAGAGGTCACAAGAACAATCTGATGTTTTTCATCATGATATTTTTTTATAATTTCTGCCACATGTTTTATGCGTTTGCCATTGCCTATAGAAGTGCCTCCGAATTTCATCACCAGTCTCATGGTTTTTCAATCGTTGGCGATGCTATTAAAGGTTGTGCAAACAATACTTGCTCATAACTTTAACTTATTTTCTAGGATCTCATCCAGCTTGATATTCACTTCCTCAAGCTCATACCTGACCTTTACAACAGGTTTGTTGAGTTTTAGCAGATTTTCGAGGTCAGCAGGAGTACCTGCGATCACAACGTCGCAGTTTGCATTATTTATGGTTTTCCCCAGTTCCTTGATCTGTACTTCATTATATCCCATGGCAGGAAGCACATTTCCAAGATGGGGGTATCGTTCATAAACCTTTAAAATCGAACCCACCGCATGCTTTCTTGGATTAACTATCTCCTTTGCCTTATATTTCTTTGCAGCTATTACTCCAGCACCATAAGCCATTCCTCCATGGGTGAGGGTTGGGCCATCCTCAACCACCAGAACACGTTTATTTTTTATTAATTCAGGTTTATCTGCACTGATTACAGATTTGGCTTTTATTATTAAAGCGTTTTTATTTACTGACTTTATGTTATTGATAACAAGCTCAACATTTTTATATTCTGCGGTATCAATCTTGTTCACAATAACCACATCTGCAAGCCTGAGATTTACGTTTCCAGGGTAGTAGGTAAGCTCATCTCCAGGTCTGTGCGGGTCAGCAACTACAATATGAAGCTCAGGTTTATAAAAAGGTAAATCATTGTTTCCTCCATCCCATACAATCACATCAGCCTCCTTTTCAGCAGATCCAAGAATTTTCTCATGGTCAACACCACTGTACACCACCACACCTTGCTGAAGATAAGGTTCGTATTCCTCCCTTTCCTCTATAGTACAGTTATGACGTATGCAATCCTGCATGGAAGCAAACCTCTGACATGCCTGTTTCCTAAGGTCCCCGTAGGGCATGGGATGGCGAACAACCACAACTCTAAGCCCTTTCTTTTTTAATATATTCACAATCTTTTGTGACACAGGGCTCTTACCAGCGCCTGTTCTGACAGCACATACAGCAACAACAGGTTTTTTTGATACAAGCATGG
>CAZCRM010000054.1:0-9762 GCA_964501085.1 uncultured Methanosarcinales archaeon
CAGAGATTCTTGTTGACAGGGTGAGAGAGAAAATCTGTCCTGAAAAACTCAAGACCATGGAGTGGATAGATGTCGTAACCACTGCACATAAAATGGGAATACCAACGACTGCAACCATCATGTACGGGCATATTGAAACCCTGAGGGACAGGATAGAGCATCTATTTATAATCAGAGATCTTCAGAAAAAAACAGGGGGTTTCACAGAGTTTGTACCCCTTCCTTTCATGCCATACAACAACGAGCTTGGTGCTGGGCTAAGGGTTTCTCGTGGGATAGAGGATTTGAAACTTCATGCCCTAGCAAGGGTGGTTCTGTATCCTTATATCACCAATATCCAGGCAAGCTGGGTTAAGCTTGGTAAAAGGCTGGCACAGATTGCTCTTACCTGTGGTGCAAATGATTTGGGTGGGACATTGATGGAGGAAAAGATATCCAAAAGTGCTGGAGCTACCAGTGGCGAATATATGCCACCTAATGAATTTAAACGAATGATACTGGAAGTCAATAGGATTCCCCAGCAGCGTAATACATTGTACAAACCTGTTAGTCAGCATTTATAACATTTAGATACTTCACTTTCGTTTAATATGGAGACGTCCAACATAACAGCAGTAAAAAGATATGGAAAAAAGCGAAAGTCAACATAACAAGGTGAGATGATGGACTATGATAGTATAATGGAGAGACTGGATAGAATCGAGGAGAAGGTTGAATTCTCATCTGCTGAGATTCTTCAGCAACGAGGAGTAATCATAGGTAGATGGATTGGTTTCCTGTATGGGGTAGTGGTTGCCATGCTGATAATGGAGGTTTTATGATGTTCAAATTCGCAAGAGAACAGAAGGTTATAGAGATTAGTGGGGTGAAAATAGGTGGTCAGATTGGTGAGAATCCAACTGTGTTAATACCCACAATCTTCTATGATGGACACAGGATAGTGGATACTAAAAACAATACATTTGATGAAGCGAAGGCTCTTGAATTGATAGAGGAGGTGGAGGAAATATGTGAGAAACATATGCTTCCTTACATGTTTCAGGTGGTGGGCGTGACCCCTGAAC
This sequence comes from uncultured Methanosarcinales archaeon, assembly GCA_964501085.1. Lineage (GTDB taxonomy): Archaea > Halobacteriota > Methanosarcinia > Methanosarcinales > Methanoperedenaceae > CAZCRM01. The sequence goes on from CAZCRM010000054.1 coordinate 1,065, forward strand.
TCATGAGAAAAGGACTGGATTTTGTAGCTGATAACACCCATGCTCCTATCATCATCGACTCGGCAGACAAACATGCAAGAATCGCAGGTCTGGAGCATGCCTCTAATCAATACGCTTCAAGAGTAATGTACAATGCCATAAACATGACAATAGATAGCGAGGAAATCTCAGCCCTCAAAAAATCAAGGATTGAAGGGGTGGTAATTCTTGGATTCAACATGCAGGATCCAAGCGTGAAGGCAAGGATAGCCTTACTTGAGAATGGAGGTGGGTTCATAGAGAAGGGACTTCTTACCATAGCAAAGGAATGCGGATTTGAAAAAATCTTATATGACCCAGGGGCACAGCCTTTTGGTCAGGGTGCTGGTTCATCCTTCCGTCTTCTATCAGTGGTGAAGGCGAGATATGGATTGCCAACAGGTGTGGGTGGGCATAATATTCCAAGCTCATGGGCATGGCTTCGTAAGAACGTAGAAAAGGAACAGCGCAGGATAGCAGAGATATCAGCGAATGTGATAGGAATCATGGCAGGAGCCAACTCCTTATTCATAGGACCGATTGAGAACACAAGGTATGCTGCGCCAGCAGTAGCCATGACAGATATACTGATGGCAGATTCAATAAAGGATTTTGGGATAGAGCATGTGGAAAAGCATCCTTATAAGCTTGTGTGATGAAGGCTTATGTTTCAGAAGTTTTATTCAGAAACTTTATTAAGAGCTATGTGAAAGTATTATCGATGAAAGACATGCTTTCATGGGATCAGACTCTGTTCAAGGATAGTGAACTCTTTGAGCTTCATCACATCCCTGAGCATTTTCTTCACAGGGAAAAACAGATGCAGTCATTGATGTACGCCCTCAAACCCGCTCTGAGAGACTCCTCTCCTCTGAACTGTCTGTGTATAGGACAGCCTGGTACAGGAAAAACCACAGCTTTGGTAAAGATTTTCGAAGAGATTGAGAAACATACCTCTAAAGTCATACCTGTGCTTGTGAACTGTCAGGTGGACTCAACAAGATATGCGATTTTTTCCCAGATTTTCAAGAAAGTTATAGGGTTTGCTCCACCTTCATCAGGCAGATCTTTCAAGAAGGTCTTCAGTGAGGTGATGAAATATCTTGAAGAGCATGATAGAATACTCATAGCAGGGCTGGATGATATGAACTATCTTTTCTATGAGAACGTGGTTAATGATGTGCTGTATTCCCTTCTCAGGGCACATGAGATTTATCATAATGTTAAAATAGGTGTTATTGCGGTGCTCAGCTATACAGGCATACCCCATACCCTTGACCCCAAGGTAGAGTCTGTGTTTATGCCTGAGGAGATTAGCTTCCCTCCTTACACCATGCAGGAGATATGGGATATTCTTTCAAACAGGGTAAAGCTTGGATTCTATCCTGGTGTGATTGATGAACATGTGCTTCGTAGGGTTGTGGAATATACACATGCCCATGGAGACCTGCGTGTTGGGATTGACCTTTTAAAAAGGGCTGGTTTAAATGCTGAACGAAGAGCAAGCAGAAGAATATCGATTGAGGATGTGGAATCCGCATATGAGAAATCACGGCTGGTACATCTTTCGTATGTGATACGTTCCCTTAAAAAGGATGAGAGAGCGCTTCTTGCCCTGATAGCTGAGTCACCTCAGGTTACTTCTGGTGAGCTTTATGAGCGATTTCATTCAAAGACAAAGCTGGGCTACACACGCTTCTACGAGATGCTCAACAAGCTCAAAGATGTTTCGCTTATACATATTGATTTTACCAGTAAAGGTCAGAGGGGTAGGAGCAGAATTATAACCCCATGCTATTCTGCTGATGAGATCAAGACACGATTATAGGTGAATGAGGCAAAAGTTTATAAATTTCTTCTTCTATTCAAGTAAGGTGATTTATTCTGCAGAAGAGAGCCTTAATCACCGTTTATGACAAGACAGGAATAGTTGATTTTGCAACAGCGCTCAAAAAGCAGGGTTTTGAAATCATATCCACAGGAGGTACAGCAAAGGTTTTAAGAGAATCTGGTATAAACGTTACAGATGTTTCTCAGTTAACAGGATTTCCTGAGATGATGGATGGAAGGGTAAAAACCCTTCATCCCAAGATACATGGAGCAATTCTTGCACAGAGGGATAGCCTTATTCATGTTAAGGATGCAGAGAAGGTGGGGATAGGCTTTATCGATATTGTGGTGGTGAACTTCTATCCTTTTGAAAAGGTCTCAGAACACGCCAATCTTGAAGATGCCATTGAAAACATAGATATCGGAGGACCTGCCCTTGTGAGAGGGGCTGCCAAAAATTATAGGCATGTGGCGGTGATAACCGACCCATCTGATTACTCAAGGATTATAAAAGAGCTTGAAGAAACTGGAGAGATTAGCTTAAACACAAAACAATGGCTGGCGGTCAAAGCCTTCAGCAGAACCGCTGACTATGATTGTGCCATTCACACCTACCTCAGTAGTAAGCTTTTAGGTGAAAGGGTTCTCAGACTGAAATTCGTTAAAGGTACTGAGTTAAGATATGGTGAAAACTGGCATCAGAAGGCATGGTTCTTTAAAGAACCCTGTATCAAAGAACCCTCTGTAGGTGATGCAAAACAGCATCATGGCAAACTGCTTTCATATAATAATTATGTGGATGCTGAGAGTGCATTAAACACGGTGCTTGAATTCAAGGATGCTACAGCTGTGATAGTGAAACACACCAATCCATGCGGTCTTGCAACAGGTAAAAATCTTAAAACTGCACTGTATAGAGCATGGGAAGGAGACCCTGTATCTGCATACGGTGGTATTGTATGCATGAACCGCACGCTTGATCTTGAGACTGTGAAGTTTCTGAAAGACAAGTTCATTGAAATCATAATGGCACCTGGCTATGAAGAGGATGCTCTTTCATTCCTGAAAAACAAAAGCAAATCTCTACGAATCCTTGAGCTTCCCATGAATAACGATAATGGTAATGAATACACCTATCGCTACATCACTGGTGGTATGCTTGTTCAGTCAAGAAACCATGCCCTATATGAAAAATGGGATGTGGTTACTAAGCATTATTTCCCTGATGAGAAAAGAGAACTGGCTGAGTTCGCATTATTGGCTTGTAAACACATAAAGTCCAACGCTATTGTGATTGCAAGGGAGTATGAAAAGGGGTATTACCAGCTGCTTGGCATAGGTGCAGGTCAGCCCAACAGGGTGGATGCTATAAGGAAATTGGCGGTGACAAAAGCTATTGAGAATCTGAAATGCATGTATGAGAGAGAAAAACCTGATATGAGTGAGGATGAGTTCATCAGAAGCACGCTGAATCAATGTGTTCTGGCATCAGATGCTTTCTTCCCCTTTGATGACAGCATAGTGTGTGCAGCAGAACACCATATAAGATATATTGTATCACCTGGAGGGTCAATAAGGGATAAAGAGGTGATTGAAACCGCCAATAGACTTGGGGTTTCCATGGTGTTCACAGGAATGCGACATTTCCTGCATTAATCTTTTTGTTCAGTGTTGATGAAATCATAGAACTTATCCCAGTCAAACACCGTAGAAACACACCCTGCTTTATCCAGGGTGAGACCTATGCCATATAAATGCAGTTTCTGACACATCTCAAGCCCAGCCTTCACCTCAGGCATACATCCCACCCCCAGTACCGCTAATGGTTTGTGTTTTTTTACAAGTCTTAGGATGAAACTTGAGCCAGGGACAATAAAGACCTTATATCCTTTCTCTTCTGAACATCTCTTTGCTTTTCCAACATTGCATTTACCGCAGTTTATGCACATCATACCCTCTGGAGTAAGTTTTGAGGGACAGTTGAGAGCTCTCAGACACTGGGGAAGAAAGATCATACGTCTGTTTATAGGTGTATCTCTGAATTTTTTAAGAGATATCTTGTTTTTGAGTTCAATACCCACCTCATCAACGATAGAGTCTTCCAAGCCCACAAGACGGAAGAGTGCCTTAACCAGATTTTCAAGCAGAGTGATGCAAAACAGCATAAAGTTGGGGAAGATAAACCTCTCGGTTTTGAAGGAGTAGAGTATCAATAAAGAACCCAGCACTGCAATCATGAGCAAAAACAATACTAAATATACCACTACCTGACCGATTATTGTATAGATAACCTCAGTACTCATGATGCATAATATGGGCCCGCGGAGATTCGAACTCCGGACCTCCGCCGTGTGAAGGCGACGTCATAACCAGCTAGACCACAGGCCCATCAGGAATTGTGATTGTATCTATTCCTAATAAGGTTATCGTTTAAAAATCCCAGCTTGTTTTATGAGCGAAAGCCATATATTATAAATAAAGAAAAAAGAAACCTATGAGAATTTCCATAATCGGAACTGGTTATGTAGGAACCGTAAGTGCTGCATGTTTTGCTGAACTTGGGCATGATGTCGTTTGTATAGATGTTGATAAAAATAAAATAGATAAAATAAATATGGGTATTCCTCCAATCTATGAGGAGGGACTTGATCAGCTTTTGAAGAAGCATGCAGGTAAAAAATTAAAGGCAAGCTCAGATTATAACGTTATAAAAAACACAGATGTGTCGTTTATATGTGTAGGAACACCCTCTGATGAAAGAGGAAACATCGACCTAAGCATGGTCAAATCTGCAAGCATAAGCATAGGTAAGGTATTAAAAAATAAAAAAGATTATCATGTTGTTGTGGTGAAGAGCACGGTAATTCCAGAGACTACTGAGAAGGTGGTGTTGAAGCTTATAGAACAACATTCTGGTAAAAGCCTTGGAGACTTTGGGATAGCTATGAATCCTGAGTTCCTGAGAGAGGGTAAAGCGGTTTATGATTTCATGCATCCTGACAAAATTGTTATTGGGGCGATTGATAAACGCTCAGGGGATATCGTTGCATCTCTTTACAATGGTATAGACTGCGAGATAACAAGAACAGACCTGCGTACCGCTGAGATGATAAAATATGCAAACAATGCCATGCTTGCCACAAGGATTTCTTTTGCAAACGAGATAGGGAATATCTGCAAGAAGCTTGGTATAAATGCCTATGAGGTGATGAATGCTATAGGCAAGGATTACAGGATAGGACCCCACTTTCTCAACTCAGGAGCAGGTTTTGGTGGTTCGTGTTTTCCCAAGGATGTGAAGGCACTCATTGGCAAGGCAGAAGAGCTTGGTTATGACCCTATTCTGCTGAAGTCTGTAATCGCTGTAAACGATTCTCAACCTCTTAGAATGGTGAAATTGCTCAAGGATAAGCTTGGCAGTTTAGAAGGAAAGAAGATTGCGGTTCTTGGACTTGCCTTCAAGAACAATACCGATGATATCAGGGAATCAAGGGCTATACCTGTGATAAAGCAATTGCTGAGTAACAACGCTATTGTCTCAGCATATGACCCTGTAGCTAATCAGAACATGAAGAGCGTTTTCCCCGACATTCAGTACCATGAATCAGCGGTTGATGCCCTTAAGGATGCTGATGCATGCATGGTAATGACAGAATGGGATGAGTTCAGAAAGCTTGATGAGGAGTTTGAGGTCATGAAACGAATGCTGGTAATCGATGGAAGGCATGTGATATCCTCAAGGAGGGTGGAATATGTTGGGTTATGCTGGTGATATAAAATCAATAATACTGGCTGGAGGTTCAGGTACACGTCTCTGGCCTCTGAGCAGGGAGCGATATCCAAAACAATTCCTGAAGCTTAGCAGAACCTCACTCTTCCAGGATACCTTGAAGAGGTGTCTTGAAATCTCGGATATCAGGGATATCTTTGTGGTCACCAATGAATCTCAAAAATTCTTTGTGAAAGGACAGATAAGGGAGATGGGGTTTAACATACCTGAGGAGAATGTGCTGATAGAACCTGTAGGGAAGAACACCCTGCCAGCCATCTGTTTTGCAATGTATGAGATTAAAAAAAGATATGGTAGCTCAATTGTAGGGGTGTTTCCCTCTGATCACATACTGGACAAAAAGGCAATGAAGACCATAGCTTCTGCTGTTACGCTTGCCTCCAACTATCTTGTCACCTTTGGCATAGAACCAAAAACACCGCATACAGGGTATGGATACATAAAGTTAGGGGAAGCCATAGGGTCAGGGTATAAAGTATCAGAGTTCAGGGAAAAACCAGAGCTTGAAGAAGCTAAGAGGTATGTTGAGGAAGGATGTCTCTGGAACAGTGGTATGTTCATGTTCGATACAGAGGTGTTTTTTGCTGAACTCAAAACCCATGCTCCTGAGATTTTCAGAGCGTTTGAATCCTCATCAAGAATCGAAGAGGTGTATGAGAATTTACCAGCGATTTCCATAGATTATGGAATCATGGAAAAATCAAATCGTGTGGTGGTGGTCAGGCTTGAGGAGAGATGGAGCGACCTCGGGAACTTTGATTCCCTGTATGAGGAATCTGAGAAGGATGAGGCAAAAAATGCTGTATATGAGTGTGATGAGCTTCTTATAGATTCAAGAGGTAACCTGATATACTCAAAACCAGACAAACTGGTTTCCCTCATTAATGTTGATAATATGGTTATCGTGGATACTCAGGATGCATTACTCGTATGTCCACGAAGCAGTAGTCAGAAAGTGAGGGATATTGTTAAGACACTCAAGGAGAAGAATGATGAGCGGGCATACCTTCACAAGACTGTTTATCGCCCATGGGGTTCATACACCATTCTTGAAAGCTCTGAAAGGCATAAGATAAAGAATCTCATTGTTCTTCCAAAGCACAGGTTAAGCCTTCAATTACACCACCACAGGAGCGAGCACTGGGTTGTTGTGAAAGGCATGGCGCTTGTTGAGGTTGATACAAAACAGTTTTACCTAAGACCTGGAGAGAGTACCTTTATACGGAGTGGTGTGAAACACAGGCTCTCTAACCCTGGCAGGATTCCTCTTGAAATCATTGAGGTGCAGTTAGGAGATATTGTGGATGAAGAAGATATTGTAAGACTGGATGACGAGTACGGGAGGGAGCAGGTTAACTATAAGTAACGGAGATTATATGACAGTAATCATTGGTGGCGGGCTTGCTGGGCTTGCTGCTGCATACAAGATGGTAGAGAACAATGATGTCTTGCTTATTGAGAAAGAACCAGAGCTTGGGGGAATGGTATCCAGCTATCATATCAATGGTTATCATATAGAGAAGTACTACCATCATCTGTTTCCAGGGGATAAAGAACTCATCTCTCTTATTCATGAATTAGGTTTGGGAGATAGATTAGAGTGGTTGAGAGGCTCAACAGGGTATTATATCAATGGAAAGATATATCCCATGAACACTCCTACTGAGATTCTTAAAGCTCTGCCCTTCATGGATGTTCTCAGGTTAGCGTTATTAGTGATGAAAGCAAAGAGGGTAAAAGATTTTAGAGAATTTGATGATATTACTGCAGAAGAGTGGGTTGTTCGTACCTCAGGAGTTTCGGTATACAACAACTTCTTTCTTCCCCTGCTTATTAGTAAGTTCGGGGAGAATAAGGATAAGGTCTCTGCAGCATGGCTTCTTGGAAGGGTGAAGATTCGCTCACATCGAGGAGTGAAAGGGGAGAAACTTGGATATTTAAGGGGAGGGTTTCATATGCTTATAGAGGCAATTGCAAATAGCATCAAAGAGAGGGGGGGATGTATAAGGCATGGTAATGTTTCCCGCATCGTTGTTGAGAATAACTCGGTAAGGGGGGTTATAGTTGATGGAGAGTATATTGAATGCAATAAAGTTATTTCAACAATAGCGCCTCATGTTCTGAAAGAAATCATTGATCTTCCAGGGCTTGAGAATCTTAATTATCAGGGCACAGCATGCGTCCTCTTCGGGCTGAAAGAAAAAATCATGGATGTATACTGGTTGAATATCAAAAATAACGTTGCTTTTGGTGCTGTGATAGAGCATACCAACCTTATTCCTGCTTCATACTACGGGGAGCATCTCATGTACGTTACTTCATATTTTCAGAACAAGGATAGTATTCTCTATAAATTAAGAGATGAAGAGCTTGTAGAGCTTTACCTAGAAGGTCTTGAAAAACTTTTCAAAGGTTTTAGAGAAAAGGTGAAATGGTGGAGGCTTAGAAGGGATATATACACCTCACCTGTCTATAGCATAGGATATGGTAATACTATCTTACCTTATAGAACAGGAATCAAAGGTCTCTATCTTGCAGGCATGTTCTCAGAGGCAAACTATCCTGAGAGGAGCATGAATGGATCTATAAAAGCAGGATTCAGATGTGCTGAGGTTGCGATGATGTAGGCTATTCCTTAAGAATATATTTAACCTCAAGAAGGTATGTTGTATTGATGAATGAATGTTATATTGTGCCAGATACAAGCGTTATTATCGATGGTAGAATAACAGACAAACTGAAGAGAAAGGAATACAAGCATGCTACCATCATTATTCCAGAAGCGCTAATCTCTGAACTGGAAGCACAGGCTAACAGAGGTAAAGAGACTGGTTTTAAAGGGCTTGAGGAATTAAAAGAATTAAACGAGATGGCAAAGAGGGGTGAGATTAAGCTTGAATTCACAGGAAAAAGACCCTCTTTTGATCAGATTAAACTTGCTTCTGGTGGAGAAATCGATGCCATGATACGTTCGGTTGCTTTGGATTACAATGCACTTTTTATCACAAGCGATAAGGTGCAGGCAGAGGTTGCCCGTGCTAAAGGGTTAAAGGTGGAATA
>CAZCRM010000055.1:0-9616 GCA_964501085.1 uncultured Methanosarcinales archaeon
GCAAGTTCATTTCTGTAGTGCATGCCAAGAGTGGATGAATGCTCTCTCATCCATTCACTTAACCTTGTTTCTCCAGCAGGTGGCGAATCTGTGTAGAGCAGTTCTGACATGAGACCCTGAATTTCATCACGGGTAATGGTAATATCTCCAACCAGCTTACCAACAAACCACCCAAAAAAGTAACCCAAAGCTGGTGGAGCACACAGAATCAGCCTGCGTTTGCCTATACTCTCACCAATCTCCTCAACCAGACTTTTATATGTGTAGGTTTCAGGACCAATAGCATCAATGATACAGTTCTCAGCTCTCTTTCCTTGCTCAACCGCCAACTTAGCGAGGTCTCCAACATAGATTGGCTGCAGACGATACTCACCATCTCCAAACACCACAAACACAGGAAAGTTTCGTAAAAACCAGGCGATGTTGTTTATCAAAATATCCTCTTTTCCAAACACAAGAGATGGTCTGAGTATTGCATAGCTTAAGCCAGATTTCATCAATGCCTTCTCTACCTTTGCTTTTCCTCTGAAGTATCCAAGATGCGAATCTTCTGAAGGATTTGTTATGCTTATATGCACAATACGTTTGATTTTAGCTTTCTTTGCTGCCTCAAATAACCTTAGACTATTCTTTATCGCTAATGAGTACGTAAAGTCATGGTAGTTAAACCTTACCCAGTAGGTGTTATAAAGAACAGAAGCTCCACGCAGTGACTCAACGAGTTTTTCAATGTTACTGAAATTGAAGGGATAGGCTTTCACCCTGCCACCAAAAGGATTCTCACGCCTGGGTGAGTTGGTGATTGTACGTACCTCATAACCAGCATCAAGCAAACATCTTGCAATATATTTACCAGAGTAACCAAAGGCACCTGTAACCACATGAACTTCAGAGTCCATAAATTTAGAGGAAGATAGCTTCTTCCTCATGCATGATAATACTCACCTGCCATCCTATGCTGTACCTGAGAACCCCATGGATCAAAGCCAGGCACTCCTATGGCATCTGCACGGCACTGCCTGCACAACCTGAACTGGGGCAGGAATTCCTCTGCTATTGTTCTTGCCATAGTAAGTTCATCACATTCAGGAGCCCTTTTATCCTTGAATCTGTGAAGGGGTATCAGTGGAATGATATTCATCAGTATAGCGCCACTCTCTGCCGCTTTCTTTGCGATATCCCTTATCTCTTCGAAGTTAATATCAGGGATGAGCACGGTATTGACTTTTACCTTGAGTCCAGCTTTGCTTGCCTTCCTCACCCCAAGAAACTGATTTTTAATAAGAAGCTCTGCCCCCTCTTTGCCTTTATAAGTTTTACCATGATATCTCACAAAGGAATATATTCTTGCCCCTGTGTCTGGACTTACTGTGTTTATGGTTACCGTTACACTGCTCACCCCTGCCTCAAGTAGCTGATCAATCTTCTCAGGAAGCAGAAGACCATTGCTTGCCACACATTTTATCAGTTCTGGGTATTTCTCATGTACAAGGCAAAGGGTCTCAAAAGTATCTTTATTCGCTAACGATTCTCCAGGTCCTGCGATGCCAACAACCTTGAGATTTGGCATCTCTTTAATGTATTTGTCTACTTTATCAAGAGCTTCATATGGTGTTAGAATACTTCCTGCCACACCAGGTCTGTGTTCGCACTTGTTCAGTTTCCTTGTACAGTAGTTGCACTGGATATTGCAGCGAGGTGCCACTGGCAGATGAATTCTTGCTGTGGTGAAATGTGCCTTTTCATTATAACATGGATGAGTGCTGGTAAGATGGGCAAACTTCGACCCTATATTTATCCAACGTTCTTGTTTCATTATATTGCCTCATTTAGTTCGTATACATACGAACTATGTACAGCATATTATTTAGATATTTTCCCAGTTACGTAAGCTTTACATTGGTTGAGTGACATGCAGGGCAACGAAGGTTCGTTCTTCCCAGTCCTTTAAATTGCTTGCCACAGTCATTGCACACATAATCATGCAGTTCTGCGTCTCCTGATATATCGATATCAAACATATCTCCTACACTGCACATCATATCACCTCCTTATACTTAATTTATCCCAATACCTATTAAATCACTTGCATTGTCTATTTATTTACACTCTTGCTGATGTGAACGGTATTGAAATATAAGGTCAAGAATTGCTAGATATAAGCCTTCAAAAACAACAGAATATACCTCATGTTAGCACTGGGAAGTCAGCTTCTCCCAGCTAAAGATGGGAGATTGCTCCAACTGCATCCCAAGCTGAGGTTCACACCCATGCACATCCCCAATGCTCATCCCATAATGATCTGCATTGAGTTCATTGCCAGAATAGAGCAAGCTGACATCTCCTACCTCACGGTAGAAGACTGAAAGTAGTATGGTCTTTAACAATAATATGGTTTATCCCAACCCACCTACCCTAATTCCTCGTTGAAACGAGGGGTTTTCTTAGCGACATTCTATAAAATCTAGCGCATAATAGACAAGAAGCTAGACAAGCACCTGAAGGAAAGACTGTATAAGAAGCTTTTAAAGCTTGAAATTGCACTATATTCTTATGCTAAGGCATTATGCTTCTCTACCCTTTGTCTAATAAGCTCAACTACTACATCGTTTATTGTTTTATCCTTTGTAATTGTTTTCTTGAACTTTCTCCAAAGCTCGTCATCTACTGTAATAGTATACTTCACCACACTAATATATAAACACTTATTGGCTCTCATCCCTTCCCTTTCGGAAGGGATCTTCCCGCCTATACAGTTAAACCATACCAAAGCTTACCAACCACAAGCAGAAGTATAAGGGCAAACATCCTGCTGATGGTTTTTGATGAGACATGACTAAAGATGATTCTTGACCCTGTCTGAGCACCTATAAAAGCCGAGATTCCTGCATACAGCATCAATGATGTGTCTATATGCTCATACCCAAAACTAGCATGTCCCATGAATCCAGCAAAAGCCATGAAGGTGATTATGAAGGATGAGGTGGCTGTGGCACTCTTACTACCTAAGCCAAGAATCAAAAGAAGCAGTACCATAAACGTTCCTCCACCTATACCAACAAGGGCTGATATAACACCAATTAAAAATCCAGCACCTGAAGCACTTATTTTATTCATTTTTTTAACTGAAACCATAGTGTTGAAGAAGAGAATTCTCAAACTTGCAAAAAGAAGGATTATGGAAAGCAGGAAAACGAGGTATCTACTATCAATTTTTTCAGCGAGATATGACCCTATAATTGCTCCTGTAGATGAGGTTAAGATTATGGGAAAAGCAATTCCTGTGTTCACAAGGTGTTGTTTTAAGTATGTCAATGACGCTGAGGCAGTGGTAATGGTGTTCAATAATAATGCCATGGGAATGGCTGCAAGCAGAGGCAAGCCAAGCCAGAATAAAAGAGGGGTGTAGATTATGGCTCCTCCAAGCCCAAGCATGGAAAAAAGCATGGCGATAATAAACGCAAGGAGTACAATGAATACTTCCATACTTATGATGACACATTTTTGGGCGTTATTGCGGTAGCAATGGTAGCAGCGATCAGCGCCTTATAAACATCCACAGCTATAAAAGGAAGTGCACCAAGCTCAATGGCTTTTTGCATTCCCACACCCATCACAAGGGATAGCTGAACCACACCAAATAAATATATCACCGCAATCCCTATGAGCATAAGTATGAGAGTTCTCTTGAAGCTTCTGCCATGCCCTTCAGCAAACCATCCTATAATCAATGAGGCTGCAACAAATCCTATAATGTAACCTCCAGTCACTCCTGTTAATACCTCAATACCTCCATTCAATCCTGCAAACCAGGGCATGCCTAATGCTCCAAGACCTGCATAGATGCCCTGACTCATGCCACCATACCACCTGCCAAGAACCACACCACTCAACAAAACTCCAAACACCTGACCTGTGACTGGTACAGGAGTGAATGGAAGATAAAATTTTAGTTGTGCCAGCAATCCTGTCAAACACGCAAAGCCAAAGGCTAAAGCAACCTTGTTAGCAAAGGAAGATTCAAATCTCCATTTGAAGAAGCTCTGTAAAGCATACTCGTATTTTGTTATAATGGTTTTCAGCTTGAGTTCAGACATGCTGCTCACCCATTGTAAACTTTGTTCCATCTTAATGTTGACAATATTTATAATCTTTTCCAGAACTTAAAAGGAAAAGTTTTTCCACAGATATGCTGACTTTGTATTCCTTATGAGGTTGATCTTCAGTGGTGTAGTGATTCCTGTATCCACTATAGACTGGTATGGCAGGTCAGCATCGGTTATATTCTTCAATGGCTGTAATTTCAGATGCATTTACTGCTCAAATAATCTGTTCATCCAGGTGGCAAATCAGAGACTTGAGCCTCTCTACAAAGGAGGAGCTGTCGCAGATATAGAAGAGGTTGAAAAGCAGATTTCTGATGCAAAAATTTTAATAAGTGCAGTGGTTTTTTCAGGTGGTGAGCCTACGATGCATCCAAAAGAGCTGGAACATCTGGCGAAGTTCGCAAAACAGCAGGGATTGCTCGTGGGTATCGAAACCAATGGCTATTATCCAGAGCGTCTCAGAAAGATGGTTAAAAACAATCTCTTGGACAAGATATTCCTTGATATCAAAGCACCTCCTGATGATGTGGAAAAATATAGCAGGATAACAGGAATAAGGGATGCTGCACAGCATGCTATTGAATCCCTCAATATAGAAGGAGTTGACATTGAGGTGAGGACAACTGTTTTCAGAGGATATGCTGATGTTGTTGGGATAGCTGAGCATCTCAAAGACAGAGATATTACCTATGTAATCCAGCAGGGAATTCCAGAGTACGCCCCTGACGAGAACATACGAAAAGAAAAACCTCTTACAAGGGATGAGCTTGTAACAATGGCTAAGAGGCTTTCATTCTTAAAAGATGTCAGGATAAGAACAAGGGAAAAAGGGGAGGAGAGGGTTATATAATCATTTAAGTGTCTTGAGGTACTCTATCAAATCGTTAAGGTCTTCTTCTGACATCTGCCAGACAGGCATGGGTGGGTCAAGTCTTTTTCCCTCTGAATCGATACCCTGCGTAATTGCCCTCTTGATAAGCTCATCTGTGTATGGAGTTTCATTCCCATGTTCGCCATGCCCTTCTGTTGTCAATGTGGTGTATCTTATATCAGGGGCTTTGAATGACCACATCATCATCCTGACATAACCACCTTTGCCATCAGCTCCATGACAACTTGCACAGCTCATCATCCCACTCTGCATGGTCATTACTCCCATTGTGGCGAGGATGGGCTTACCTGAATCAGAAGTGGCTGTGAAATATATTCGTTCGCCATTGCTCTTAAATCCAGCAGGTTTTGTGTACATAAATCCAGCATACTCATACGTAATGACAGGGTAGGAGAGGATATTTACCACTAGAAAACCAAGTACCCCTACCACTATAAGAATTACCGCAATCCTCAGGTTTCTTGAAGACATTAACCTACAGAAGATCTCTCTTTTTCTCCTCGAACTCTTCCTTACTTATCTCCCCTCTGGCGTATCGTTTCTTCAGGACTTCAAGCGCGGTTTCCTGTGCTTTACTTCCTCCTTCCCAGAGGTATTTGATGAGCAGTACCAGTCCGATGATTATCAGTATCCAGAACACAATTGCAAAAAACATCATTCCAGATGCTATGCCATAGTTCATCATACCATAGTCCATCATACCATAGTTCATCATAAATTGCATAAGAGTAGTTGAACTAACGGATATAAATAGGTTGTGCATAAAGTTTTAACAAACTTTTAACAAAATGGTAGGAGAAGTAATCCGAGGTGGTATAGCTTGAAAAAAGCCATTATCGTTGTGGATATGATAAACGATTTTGTAACAGGAAAATTCGGAAGCAAACAGGCAAGAGATATCGTACCCAATATTGCAGAACTTCTAAGAAAAGCAAGAGAGAAAGGCATACCTATTATTTATCTGAAGGATGCTCATCGTAAAGATGATAAAGAATTAAGTATCTGGGGAGAGCATGCCATGAAAGGTAGCAAGGGCTCTGAAATCATACCAGAACTCAAACCTGAAAGCAATGATATTGTGATTGAAAAGAGATGGTACAGCGGGTTTGTGGATACAGAGCTACACGAGCTTCTTAGAAAACTTGGTGTGGATACCATTATTTTCACAGGGATAAGCACAGATATATGTGTGCAGAACAATGTTGCCTATGCCTATTTTATGGGATATAAAACCATAGTACCTAAGGACTGTACCGCTTCACTGGATGAAACTTCTAAGGAATACTCTCTCAAGTACATGGAGAGAATCTTCGGTACTGAGATTACAACCTCTGATAAAATAACATGAAATATGATGTTGTTGTGGTTGGAGCCGGACCTGCAGGAGCAATCGCATCAAGATATGCTTCCAAGCATGGAGCACATACCTTACTCATAGAAGAACACTTTAGTGTAGGTTCTCCTGTTCAGTGTACAGGGTTGATAAGCAGGGCTGCTCTTAAGGAGTGTGAACTTGCTGAGGGTGATTTTGTTCTTGCAAGAATGAAAGGTGCGTTTGTATACTCACCCAGAGGAGAGGAGCTTTGCATACAGGGGAAGGAGGTGAAGGCGTATGTAATAGATAGAAAAATATTTGACAGGGTGCTTGTTGAACACGCTATTAACGAGGGCGTGGATATCCTCATGAACACGCATTTTATAGCCATGAATAATAAAAAGATAGTTGTGATATCCAGTGGTGAGAAAAAGCAGATTTATGCTGATATTATTATAGGAGCTGATGGAATACAAAGCAGTGTTGCTAGGGCTGTAGGCTTACCACGATGTAAAAGAATACTTTCAGGGATACAGCTTGAGGCTCCTTATGATGCTAAAGACCCTGAATTTGTTGAGATATTTTTGGGTAAGGAGATAGCACCAGGATTTTTTGCATGGGCTGTGCCCTTTGATGGCATGGCTCGTATCGGTCTTGCAAAGGAGAAGGAAGGGAAACCAGCTATGTATCATCTTGAGAAACTTCTGAAACATCCTGTTGTTGCTTCAAGATACAAGGGTTCACGCACCGAGCATGTGCTCGGTGGAATTTCCATTGGTCTGCCTGAGAAAACCGTAAAAGACAATGTTCTGATAGTGGGGGATGCAGCATGTCAGGTTAAACCCACAACAGGTGGTGGTATATATATGGGTGCTGTATGCGCAAAGATAGCAGGCGAGGTTGCTGCAAGGGCATGTAAGAAAGAGGGTGAGTTGGGCGAGTATGAGCAGAGATGGCGTAATGCTATAGGAAAGGAATTGAGCATTGGTATGAAAATCCATAGGTTGTTTGGCAGGCTAAACAATGATGAACTCAACGAGGTGATCTCATTTTTTAACCAGCCTGAGGTAAAAAAAATTATAACTGAGTACGGGGATATGGATCATCCTTCCACTCTCCTGAAGAAGCTTCTTGGATGCTGGGAAAAGAAACATGTTATGAGATTATTTAAAATTGCACTTAAAGCACTGTTATGATGATAGGATGGTAGCTTAAACAGTTCGTGCTGCTGATAAAAATCAAGAGAAAAAATACTATGCTTTCCAGAATAAGAAAAATGATAGATACTCTGTTTTCTTCTGCAGATAAAGATCGAGGTTTATAAGAGCAATAAGTAGAAGAGGTCTGGCTGTTAAAAGTTGTTAGCCTTTAATATTTATCAATTCATGCCAATTACTTAACCCACTACCAGGGCTTCCTGTGTTTCTTGTTTTTGTTATTAGCTATCCAAGGTTATGTGGATAAAAGCGTTAAGGTTTTGTATAGTGATGATAATAATCATAAAAAGGTTATATCTATGTTCCAGCTTGAGTTTCCTGCTTATTTCAGTGCAAACCAAGAGGTGATGAATGAATAAGCGAACAGGCATTCTTCTCTTCCTTGCATTATTAAGCTATATCTATCTAACACATGCAATGTTTTCAGGGAGTCATACAGTTTATAAAAACAAATCCACAGCCGCAGAGTTCTGTATAAAGTGTCATCCTGCTAAGGTAGCTACTCTTAGCAAGAGCGCTCATGCCAACGCAGGCTGTATATGTCATGGCTACAACCCCAACTCCAGTGCTGAATACAATATCAATGTGGCACATAATCTAACAAAGCAGATATACTGCACCAACTGCCATTCAAACTACAATACCACTGGTGAGATTACGATACATGATCATCTCAGTGGTATCAATCAATCCGCCCATTACATAACCAACAACACCTCGATTCTTTACTTGCATGCGAAGCAGTTCTTCGGAGGGTGAGGTATGAACAGCAAAATCATGTTATATGTAGCTTTGATGATCGCAAGTTTATATGCAATGCCCGACACCCTCTCACTTTTTGTAGGACAGCATACCTTTTATAATGGGATAGGGGTGCGGTGTGAGAAATGCCACTCTGATATCCAGTCTGAGATGAATGGATATGTCTATGAAAAACATAAAGAGGCAGCAGGTAATCCCAACTATACCACCTATCTTTCACTTGGAGGTATCGATTATTCATCTAACAACATAACTTCCTATGACGGAAGAATATGGAGCTGGAATGCCACAGCAAAGGCATGGCAGAATGGCTCAGAACTTAAGAATGTGAGTCTGGATATTAACAGGAATGGGATCATCGATGGAGATGAGATATGCATGCTGTGTCATAATGCAACACTTTCTGGCACCACCGCTCATGGGGTAACTGTGAGGGTGTGTGATGATGATAGATGTCATGGAAACAGGAATGGGTCATTAAATAATCCTGAGATTCTTGGGAGTTCTGCAAACATCACAGCAGCAGGATATAATCTCAGCAGGACAAATGTTCATCAATCCTATTATCTCGAAGCAGGCAATCAGTCTTCACGATATGTAGCAGTCAATGCCTTCGGATACCCAGGAAACGCCAAAGGAAGCTTTATTTCAAAAGGATACTGGGCATGTGAGGGGTGCCATACAGATATCATAGTTAATGTCAGCATAACTCCCTCTCCTCTGTATAGTCATTCTGATTCCAACCCTGTCAAAAAGAGATATTAGCATATGCAACACATCACACATAACATCATTACCACCATAGTTTTGGTATCAGCCATTATTACAGGCACGCTCTATTTCATCGTACAGGAAAAATCAGGAAGTGTGGTGGATGTGAAGGTTGAGGTGTATCTGGATAATCAGGGGTATGCTCACATAACCAACCTCTCTGCCACCCTCAGACATGTTAGCAAGATTTCTATTCCCAGAGGAAATGATCTGAAAACACCTGGTGTGGTGGTCAACGTGATATATAATAAGCATGTGATAGGATACTGGACCTCAACTGGACTGAATCTTAATGCTCCCCTGAACAGCACAATCACCTATAATCTCACCGTAGGTTTAACCGAAAATCCAGAAGGAGATATTGACGTGATTGCAAAGCTGGTTGGTTTCAGAGGAGAAACATGGGACTCAAAAATGTTTATCCTAAATGTTTCCTAAGGTGACCTCCTCCCCCGACTAAAGTCTGGGGCTTCCACCGTGAAGCCTTACGGAGGTTGGGGAGTGTGCAGGACATAGCGCTCCCCTTCGGGCTGGGTCACAGCAGCCCCTGCCC
>CAZCRM010000056.1:0-9600 GCA_964501085.1 uncultured Methanosarcinales archaeon
GTGTATGAACACCTCATTGATAAGGATGATGAGTTTCTGCTTCAGGCTGCAAGGACGATGAATGAGATTAGCCCGTTAAGAGAGAAACCAAAACACATATGGTACAGCGGCATGGATGTAATGAAGAAGGGTTTTTCATATGAAGAAACAGAGGGGTTCTATCATGAACTTAAATTCCATCTTGAGATGAGGCTTAAATACAGGGTTAGGGAATATGTGGTTAAAAACCTGAGAACATATGCTCTTGATTTAATACATGCATATGAAAGATTTCTGGAATATAAGATGAAGGAGGATTCTATGCTGTTTTCGAATATCATGGAGGGTTTAAATCTTTTACATGCTCAGGTTGAGCTCCCAACTACTGTGATATTCTGTGGATTCATGCATTATTCTTATATCATGAACGCATTAAGAAAGGAAAAAAGGCTGTCAGAGCATTGTATCAAGCTCAGAGAGATTGACCTGTCGAAGCTACTAAACAAGATGAAACCCTTTATGCAGAAGAACAAAATAATCGAAAGCGATTATGAGATTGCCCTGAACATTCTCAAACGTAGAAAATCCTTAGATCATCCAGGTGGAAAACTCACCCCTCTGTAATGTATTCCACATTAGGTCTCACCGCTCTGTAGTTCTTCATGAACTCATGCACCTCAGGAGGCAGGTCTGTGGAAACAGGAAGCCCGAGCTGCTTTGCCTCTGTTGCAGATATTATTCTGGCGTGTGCCATCTCACCACCAACAAGCTTCTCCACCACCTGCTTCTGTTTATTCTTATCCTCGAATTTATCGTCGATTAACTCGTTCACCACTTCCTTGGTGAACTTCAATGCCTTTTCCGAGATATCACTCATCATAAGAGTTACATCATCAGCATCAAGTCCCTTCTTTTTTGCCACGTGGAGCCATGAAGGAGCTGGAAACACCCCTCTTAAAAAATCACCCACCTGGGGGTCAACAGGTCCTAAAGAAGCATCTTTATCCATTATTATTTCATCAGCTCCAAGAGCTATGATGGTACCTCCTGACATGGAGTAATGAGGAATAAAAACTCTGGTTTTAGCCTTGTGGTTTTTCAGTGCTCTTGCTATCTGGATAGAGGCATGAAGCTGTCCTCCTGGTGTATGTATTATAAGGTCAACAGGTCTGTCTCCAGCCTCCCGTATCCCTCTCAAAATCTCCTCTGCATCCTCCACATCTATATACTGATACACAGGTATCCCGAACATGGAGATGGCTTCTTTTCTGTGCACCATTGTCAGTACCTTTGTACCCCATTTCTTCTCCATTTCTCTGATCTTAGCAAGCCTTTTTCTGCGTGCTGCACGCATCTGTAACTGCGGGTACATTAACATATACAGAAAAATTAGTGCTCCAAAAATTATTATGATATCTGTGGTGCTCAGATTGTCTATCATATACCAATAAACGTTATCCTGATTAATAAACTATGGTATATCAAAATAGATATAATTAATTTATTTTTAAAAATACATAAACGTATAATATATTCAAAAGATTTAAATACATATAGCTATATTTTGTTTGTAGATGGGTATTAAAGAATGGAACGATTTTATGAAGGTGCTCGGAAGCGTTTTAGGTATAGCAATGCTTATGATTTTGGTGGCATACGGAATACTCTATATTTTCAAAGCTGGGGTACCCCTTCCAGCATACCTCATTCTCTTCATATTCGCCACCGCATTCGTTATATCCTCGGTGTTTTTTGAGAATAGAGGTGCAGTATATCCCTGGTTTCTCGTGGGTGGAGGGATAGCCTCTGCATGCATAGTGTTCATCATTCTCTCCTCAGTAGGAGGAATACGTTATATTTTGTCAAAGGGCTTTTCAGGTCTTGGTGTTGATATAATATATTACTTCTCGATATGCATGATACTCAGCATGATTCTGATTAGTCTTGTACGATACAAATTTTAGATTAGAACATCCTCAAGCTTGGCGTCCTTCAGAATATTCAAGGCTTTCTCTCGTTCTTCAATTGTAAGGCTACGATTTATTTCAGGGTATTCATATGCCTTGTAATGAGGTGTGTACTGGAACATCAGATTAAACCTTACCTTTGGAATATTCTTCTTTGTCCACTCCACAATAACTCTTGTACAGCATTCAATATGGTTTGGAAGAACAAGATGTCTGAGCAGAATCTCCCCGCTTGTGTAAGCTTTTCTAAGATTCCTGGTAACCACACGACAGTAATCTACAGCATCAGAGTATCTCTTTGCACATTCATCATTCCCATATCTAAAATCCGCAAGATACACATCCACCACACCCTCTAACAGTCTTGCAGTCTGGTCTGAGTAATACATGTTGGAATTCCATACAACAGGTATGTTGATTTTCAAAACATTCAGTACCTGCAGGATAACATGAAGGTGAGGCGTGGGTGTCACGAAATTCACGTTTCTTGATCCATACTCCCTACGTAATGCGATTGTTCTGGCAAGTGTTTCAGGAAGCACAGGAGTCCCATCTAATGAGGTTGAAATCTCCCAATTCTGACAGTACACGCAGGAAAAATTACAGCCTGTGAAGAATATGGTATGTGAGGGAACAAGTTCAGGTTCCTCACCATAATGCAGGAACTCAGAGGAGTAGCGTGAGACAGCATCAATACCACAGTACCCTATCTTCTTTTTCTTGCGATTTATTCCACAGCATCTCTCACAGAAACAGCATGCTGTCAGGATTCTGTTTGCAATGGCAATCTTAAGGTCAAGAAGGGAAGAGGGCGCAAAGGAAATTTCTTCTAAGGTTATCTCATTTAGTTTCTCATAAAATAATTTCATGGCATTATCATGCAATCTCCAGAGCTCATCAAGTGAAGCATCTCTGCTGAAATCAACACCTATGGATCTGGAAATCAGAAACTGAGAAGGAAGATGATCCCTCATCACCTCAACATATCTTGAAAGGTAGAGGGGAGCACCTTTCATGCTCTTACGAGGGGTGTGGAAAACTTACGTTCAATCTCAGCCCTATGTATGGTGTTATAGGTGCAGAATGGTATGATTCTGCCATCTGGAGTGGCATAGTGAATTCCGCATCTCTGAACCCTCTCAAGGTCGATATTGTATACATCCATGAAATGCATCGCTCCTATGAAGAGGGTATGACGATGGAATTCTTTTGTAGCTTCTCCAGTACCATCCTTGAGGACATTGATGAAAAGCTTTTTCACATCCACTGACTTTGGTGCTTTCTTGGTATCGATGTACTTAGGCAGTGCCTTGATAAGACTGCTCAATCTTTTGATTCTTGCAAGGGATTTCCATTTATTATCCCCAGATGAAAGTTCATTTATGTATTCAAGAAGCCCTTCCACATCAATAAATCTAGTTATTGGTATCATCTTTCCATCCTCTACATAGATGTAGGTACCAGCTCCACAGTGGGGATGAATCGTGAATTCAACATTAGGTTCGCCTTCCTGTGCTGTGGCAAAATGGGATATGGGTGTTATAAAAGGCACAGGATAGAAGTCATTCACGCTTATCTCTCCGTCAGTCTGCTCTTCGATGAGCTCAAGCAGGTGTGGTATGGTGATTCTCTTTTCCATTCTTTCTTCCCTGCGTATTCTTCCTGCAAAGGAAACAGGCTGGAAATTCACCCCCTTTACTGTATCCATATTATTAGCTGCAAATCGTATAATCTCACCCACTTCACCATCATTTACCCCTTTTGCCAGTGTTGGTACAAGACAGACACTATTTAGCCTGCTGATTCTGCAGTTCTCTATAGCTTTCAGCTTTAGGGGCAAAGCATTATAACCTCTATGTATAAGATATGGTTGCTCTGTTACCCCATCAAACTGCAGATAAACGGTGTTGAGTCCTGCTTTATTAAGTTCCTGACATAACTTAATACTCTTTGCAAGCTTGATTCCATTGGTTGCTATCTGAATCTGGGTGAAATTAAGCTCTTTAGCAAGTTTTACAATCTCCACTATATCTTCTCGCATTGTGGGTTCTCCACCTGCAAACTGAACAGATGGACAGGGCACAGGCTTCTCATTCCTGAGCATCTGCAGCATATCCCTTATCTGTTCTAAGGAGGGTTCATAGAGATATCCGCTTGCTGAAGCGTTTGCAAAACATACAGGACATCTCTGATTGCATCTATTAGTTACATCAATGTTCGCCAGTATGGTGGTTGTTTTATGTGAGGGGCATATTCCGCATGCATTGGGACAATTTCCACTCTTAGCGTTTGGATTCGCTATGCCTTCTCCATCATGCCAGTAGCGTTCAAAACGTTCGAACAGATCAGCGTTTGACCAGTAGATTTCCTTAAAAGAACCATGCTCTTTACAGGTTTTTTCAAGCATGACCTTTCCATTCTCATGTACTATAGAAGCATCAATTATAGCATAACATTCAGGACACAATGATTTTGTTAATCTCATGAAAATGACCACCGATACTATTTTTTAAAGAAGAATGTTTTTTATTATATATGAGATTTTCCTAAGAGTATACAATCTGAACTGACTTTAATTTTTCGATAGATCTTCAAGATGAGTCTCCTGTGCACATTCCACACATCCCAATTTATTATTTTTTCCGAAGCGATTTGAATAGGCAAAAATACAACAAATTTATCTAACGATTATAAAAATATCACATTAAAAATCAATATTTAAAAAATACTAAAATTATCCACTCAAAGTGCGAGGTGGGCTCAAAAATTGCTTTGCAATCTTATCGCAACGGTTTTTCTCGACATAGTTCTCAGCAGCTTTGATGATTTTATTCCGGAATTCTTTATCTTCAATTAACATCTTTATTTTCTCCTTTAAATCTCTAATTCCATCATAAAGTAGTACTGTATTCTCTGGCATCATCTCAAAGTATCGTGATGAGGGAGCAACCGTAGGTATTAGAGAGCCAATACATTGACATAGAGTTGAAGAAAGTACCGCCTTGAAGCTATTTTTTCCTTTTGGTAACAGGTGGATATCTGATGCATGCAGGTATTCGTAGAGTTCCCTGTTCAAAAGCTTCCTCTGCTCCTGTTTTAACCAGGGTCTGCTATAGGGAATTAAACCATCTGACCTTACAACTCTATAAACAAAGTCGTAGTTTAAAGTTAGTTCATCTAAAACTTTTATGTAGTCTTCATATTCATTGACAGGCTGCCTTCCGAAGCTGAAGAATGTCAATATGTCTTCTGCAAATTTTCTTCTGCTGCTGTTGACTGGATAGCATGGATATGGTATTATGTTCACCTTATCCTCATATCCATACACAACCTCGTTGAGATATCTTTTATCAAAGATAACAATTTCATCAAATATATTTAATTCATATCCTATTTCATCCCTGCTTCCCTCATGCACAACACAAACAGTTCTCCCCTTGCCCTTGAACATTCTGATGAGATTCTCTATATCTTTATATGGTAACGTACTGTAGGATTCAACTATGAGAAGGTCGGGTTTCTCGGATAGTATCAGCTTTGTATCTATTCCCCCTCTACAATTGTTTCCAGTTTGTTCTTCATAGCATCTGGTCACATAGTCCTCATCCTCGGTTATAATTTTATGGTGCCACTGTTTGTTTGCCGATTCTATAGTTGGAGCAAAAATTCTCACATCATGACCCATCTTGATAAATTCTCTACCAATCATCTCAGCATGCATCGAGACACCACATGTAGCGTTCCATCTAGAAATGATACCTATTTTCATGATACCTCACCTCCCAATGAAAAAATATCCCCATAATATAGAATTCTGAGATATTAAGCATTATGGAAAAGTTGATTAATGTTCTAAGAAGACCTCTAAATAGAATTTGAATAATTTACAGAATTCGCTCCTGTCTCGAGACTCTATATGATACTGCAAAAATCATTATATGTTTATTCAAAGAGATAGGGGATATTCTTCCAAAAAAGCATCAACAGAACCTTTTTAGGTTTTCTTGATTTTCGCCACAACCTGAATATTCCTTATTCTTGTGAAAGGATAATTTCCAGTCTCATCCTTTTCTGCTGATTTTACCATATCCCATATAGTTAGAAGAGCTATGCTAACTCCATAAAGAGCTTCCATCTCAACCCCTGTTTTCCCAACGGATTTGACCTCCACGCTTACCTTTATAATCTCATCGCCAACCTCAAATCCTACATCCACACCAGTTACAGGAACATGGTGACACATGGGTATTACCAAAGAGGTTTGTTTTACAGCCATTATAGCAGCGATACGTGCAGTCTCAAGTACCGCACCCTTCTCTATTCTTCTGTTTTTGATGGCTTCAATGGTTTGAGGTCTTAGCTGAATCTCCCCCTCTGCCTTCGCATACCTCAGCACATCCTTCTTATCACTGATATCCACCATTCTTGCCTTGTCATTAATATGGGTGAACATCTCTAATAACCTCAGGTATCTTGTTGATAACATCTGTAGCAAGCAGACCATAACCAAAATCTTCAAATGCCATATCCCCTGCTTTTCCATTAATGAACGCTCCAGCACATGCTGCCTCAAAAGCATCATGCTTTGCCAACAAAGCCCCAGTCACACCTGCAAGCACATCTCCTGTACCTCCAACCGTCATACCAGCATTCCCTGTTTTGTTGGCACGAAGCTCGACTCCGTTTGATATGATATCTATATTACCTTTCAGTAACACAATGACCTTGTTCTCTCTGGCAAAGTTCTTTATGAACTCATACTTATGAAATTCATCCTCAGGCAATGCATAGCCTGATAATCGCTTCATTTCACCAGCATGGGGTGTGATTATGATGTTGTTATTATTTACAGGAAGTATCTCTGGTATAAGGGCATCGGCATCTATAACCGCTTTTTTACATAGCTTTATGATTCTTTTAATAGCTTGTTTTGTCTCCTCTGCCTTTCCTAATCCCATACCCATTACCACAACATCATGCTTTTCAATCAGATCTGAAATAAGAGGAATATTTTCCTCTGTTAGAATATCTCCTGAAAGAGGTTTGACTATGAGATTGGGTGAAAACGATGCAACAATCTCATAAACAGTTTCTGGTACTGCTACGGTTACAATATCAGCGCCTGTACGCAGTGCTGCCATAGCACATAGGGCTGGAGCGCCTGAATAGGCACCCCCACCGATGACGAGAAGCTTACCAGCATCGCCTTTATGGCTTGACGCAGGTCGTTTCATATTCATTACATCTCCGGGACCAACAAAGAACTCAGCCTCCTTAGGAATACCTATATCAACCACCTCTATTTTCCCGGCATACTTGCAAGCATTCTTAGAGAGCAGACCCTTTTTCATTCTGTGGAAGGTGAGGGTTAAGTTTGCGATAACAGACTTCTCAAACTCGCCTCCATCAGGATCAAAACCAGAGGGTATGTCTATAGAAACAACAAAGGCATCGGATTTGTTGATGATATCTATAGCTTTGGATTCAGGTTGCTTAATTCTTCCACGTATCCCTGTTCCAAAAATACCATCAATTATGATATCTGCATCCTTTATCAAGGATTGTTCAAGCTGAGTGGAGTCTTTAACCTCTATCAGAGGTATGGTTGTGTTCTCAAGCACATTCCAGTTATGCCTTGCTTCCTGTGTCTTTATCTCCTGCTTTCTACCTAAAAGTATAACAACAATATCATAATTGCTCAGATGCCGTGCTGCAACAAAGGCATCACCACCATTATTTCCTCTTCCAGCAAACACTACAACCTTACCATGATCAAGCATTCTTTTTACAGCTCTTGCAACACTCGCACCTGCATTCTCCATAAGCTGGAGTCTTTTTATTCCAAGATATTCACAATTTGCATCGATAGCAGCCATTCTATGTGAGGTGATTGCCTGCATGAAGGCAATAAACAACATATAAACATTTATAATTTGTTGGAAAATGTGATATTAACGTATTTGCTAATATTTTTCTAATGATATTTGCTAATATAATAGAAGGTTATGGTAGGGATTACCATAGTAAGGGCAACACTCATCCACATCACCACATAAACACTTTGTAAGGGTATAAGGGGATGCGTACCCACAATATAATCCATGAAATCTGATAGAGCAAAATAGCCATATAATAAAAGATATTCCTTTAAGCTCAACCGTTTCATCTCCTTCAGAAGGGTCATGGCAATCAGTATCATGCCTATATGCAATAGCAAGATAACCAAACGGAACTCTCTTGTTTCTGGTGAAAAATAATATTCATAGTTCAGGAACAAAACGAATATTGTCCATACACCCACCTTGTTCAACCCGATAAAGGTAAATACATCAAAGAAATTAAAGCGCACACCAAAGGAATAGAGTAAAAGCACTATAACGTACATGAAGGTGAAAAAAGGGCTGTCTGGAATAAAAAACCATAAATAGATGGGGGATGCTCTCAACTGCTCCTGATAATAATAAAAACCGAAAGCTGTGCCTATAATACATGATACCAGCACAAAACCTCTAACTCTTGGTTCTTTCTTGAACCAGAAGAAGAAATCAACGAGGTTCATCTTTAGTTCTCAAAGGACGTGCAGGTACACCACCTGCGAATCCTGAGATGTCGCTATTCACAAGGGAATGAGCTGAGATTACGCTATTGTCTGCAATGGTGACTCCAGGCAGGATTGTTGTATTCGCTCCAATGGTAACGTTCTTCCCTATAACCACCTTTCCTATCCTGTACTCATGAATAAGAAACTCATGACAGAGAATGGTGGTGTTGAATCCTATAATGGTGTTATCCCCGATCTCTATGAGTTCTGGAAAAAAGATATCCATATTCACCTCAAGACCTATAGATACATGCTTTCCCAGCTTTATTCCCATAGCAGAATAGAGCAGGTTCTTCAATCTAAAGGAAGGTGAGATTCTTGCGATACTCATGCAGAGATAGTTAAATATTACCTTGGAAGGAGAGACCACATCTGACCAGTGCCAGAGGGAGTTATGACCCTCTGTTTTAATAACCTTAAGACGGCGATGTTCTGAGTTCATGAAAACTTATAAACTCAAGCAAAAACAAAAATATTTGGTAAATGCTCTAACGATGTGGTCAAGATGACACCTGCCATGCGCCAGTACTATGAAATCAAGCAGAAATATAAAGATGCTCTAATCTTCTTCAGGATGGGGGATTTCTATGAGTCCTTTGGCGAGGATGCCAAAATCATAGCTAAGGAACTTGATATCACCCTGACCTCAAGGGGAAAAGGCAAGGATGGAGAACGAATACCCCTTGCAGGTATACCCTATCATGCTGTGGATTCCTACCTGCCCAAGCTTATCAGAAAAGGTTACAAGGTGGCTATATGCGAGCAGCTTGAGGACCCCAAGAAAGCCAAGGGAATTGTGAAAAGGGGCGTGGTAAGGGTAATCACCCCTGGCACTGTTATAGATTCCTCCTTGATTTCAGGAGATGCCAACAACTATTTAATGTCAGTTTCAGGAGATGGGAAAGAATATGGTGTATCTTTCTTAGATGTGAGCACAGGGGAGTTCATGACCACCCAGTTTAAGGATAATAGCTATGAGAAAATAATAAGCGAAGCTATGCGTATGCGTCCTGCAGAATGCATCCTTCCTTCTTATCTCTTTGAAAACAGCGC
>CAZCRM010000057.1:0-9498 GCA_964501085.1 uncultured Methanosarcinales archaeon
GGAGTGTGCAGGACATAGCGCTCCCCTTCGGGCTGGGTCACAGCAGCCCCTGCCCTTGAGATATACCCAAGGGCTCGTTTCAGTATGTTTTTAGCCCCGTTTATGTCCGCATTTTGAGTATAAAAAATTAACTACCTCCAACTTTCCCGCCCGCCTCCACTAATTTATCTCATGGAACCATAAGCTTTCTTAGCGACCTTTTGTAAAATAATTATTCGCTTCGCAGAAGGGTATTAAAATGGGCAAGCCTCTTCTTCCATTGCTTGTTGCTCTTTACGTTATCATGGCATTTCAGGCATGAGTCTGTATGACATCTCATACAATCCACACCTCTGGGGCGGTGAATCACTACGAGGTTTCCTTTGCTTGGGGTCATGGGGTCTGGATAGTTATGGCATTCCTCACATACTATACTCCCATGAAACTCAGGAATCTTGGGGCTTTTCGCTCCATGACATCTCTCACAGGTCACATTCTGGTTTATGGGATGGACATTATGATTAATGGTATGGCATTCAAGACAGTATCTACCCCCCTCAACATGCTGTTTTATCTGGTATGCCTGGGGAATATATCTCTTACCTGAAAGATGGCACCCTTCGCATATATTCTCTCCCATGAAAACAAATCTTGTAAAGTTTGTGGAACTTGTGTTTATGGATTTCTCCTTTGTTTGAGTAATGCTCTCAGGTGAATAGGAAATAAATATTCCTATCACTACCCCTATAGCTACTATGACAGTTAAACCAATGATTGTTTCTGCTTTAACCATGGTAGTAGTATAGTATCAGCATTAATATCATCGCAATCAACAGCATGAGTAAGGGTAGAACTCCTTCTAATTGAGTTTTTCGTATAATTACAGGAGTGCTTTTCACCTTTGCAAGTGGGGTGATAGTGATACTTGTTGCATTCACGGTAGGTGGAGAGGATATAATGATGCTTTCAGCAGGAATGAAACCATACTCTCCCTCATACTCCTTTTTCCAGAAACTTACCTGAGGAGATGGCAGTTCTGCTTTTCCTGAGGTATTTAAATATAAGCTATAATTGAAGGAAACAATCTCTTTTGGCAGGAGATAACCACTAAATGTCGTATTTCCTTTAACAAGGGTTGAATTTTCTGGCAGAATATCTGTTACGTTTATGCCTGCGGGAAAATCCCCAATGTTCTCAAGTGTAACAGTAATATTAAAGCTTTCATTTTGCTTCACAGCATGCTTATCTATGCTCTTTGATATCACCACAAACACACCATACACTTTAGTTGTCGGGGTGTTAGAAGAAGCTGTTTTTGTAGCCCCCCATTCCTTCCATCGTGCTATGGCGGGAGGTGCTGTAAAACTCCCTGTTTTCTGGGGTATTAATTTATAACTGAATTGCTTTGTTTCACCTGCATCAATATCAAAAATCCATTGCAATTTTGTGTTGTTTTCCATCATGCTAGGAGGTGTTATGCTATCATTCACCACTCTGAAAAACTTTATTATCGTATCTTCAAGAACCACTGATTTCAAAGGATAGCTTTGGATGTTCTTCACATAGATATTAACCACAGCAATTCCTCCAAGACCGAATACCTTAATGTCTCCATACGTTTTTTTTCCAAGTATGGTGTTAGTAATGCTCTTCTTGATCTTCAGAGTATTCTGAAGCTTTACAGTTTTGGATTCTTTAGCTCTATATAGCTTACCTTTAAAATCCTTAAAGCATGCTTCAACGTTGATGGTGAATGAAGATTTGTTTGCAAAGAGAGGTGATTTCACAGACAATGTAACATTGAAGGAGTTATTCGGCAGCAAACTACCCCATCTCCTTACAACCATTCCCTCTGAAGTATAGCTTAATGCCTGTAACGATAGCTCATGCTCATCTGCAACCTCTAAACCATTGAGGTTTATTGTAACATTACCTTCTGAAAAGGCAGCATCACCTTTATTCATAATCTTCAGCTTTATGTTTGAGGTGTGTCCTAACCTCCCATCCCAGTCGATACTAAGCTTAAGCTCAAGCTTAGGTTTTTTTTCAATCTCTTTTGCTATCCATACCTCTATTTCTGCAGCAGGGCAGCAGGGGTATGTACCTATATTGATGGGAAGGGCGTAATGTGAAATTCTTTTTGCATATATCTTCACCCCCTGAAAAGTGGTGTTTTTTGTAAAATCAAAGATTATATTCTCTCCCTGAGACAGAATTCCCTTCTGGGTTTCTCCCTGATGAGTAACATAGACTGCTGCATTGCCTTTCCAGTCAAAATCAACCACCTTTATCTCATAACCTTCCTTGGTGACTGAAGGATTGCTCCACGTTAGTGTGTAGGTCGCCCCGCTTTTCCATTCAACCTCATGTCCGTTTATCTTTTCAGCATATGAAGTGGGAGATAAGAAGATTAAGATAAGAACAACTCCCAATAGCTTCTTCAACCTCAACCCCTCCGATTTTTCAAAACCATGATAAAGCCAAGTACGAGAAAAATCATGCCAACTATAACCAATGTATAGGAATACAGGGATTTCCATGTAAACGTTTGCATACCCAGCATCTCCCACGTTACGTTAATTAAACCATGCTGAATCGAAAAACCAAGCCATGATAAAGTAAACAGAGCAATAGATATTATCATCATATAGATACCCATTTGATATGAACTCACATGAAATGGTAGTGCATATATCTTCTTTCTGTTTCTATGCACCTTTTCTTTCAATCGATTCCTGAACTCTTGGATAGCTATATGAAGATCAAGAGGTAGCCTTCCTCTTACTATATATAAGCAGTAGGAATAATACAGCAGAACATAGAATGTTAATCCGATAAACAACAATCCAAACATCTGGTAATCTTGGAGATAGTAGTCCATTATAATTGTGTACACAGGGAGCGTAAGAACAGGTATGAACACCCATATCCATACAGATTCCTTATCCCAGAGCCTGAACTCATGGGTGATACCTGCCCACCAGATGATATAAAGCACTGTAATGGAGTACCAAATGTATTCCAGTGGATACCTCAGCATGAACAGGAATGCACCAAGGGTGATGTTAATCAGCACCACATACTTCATTGAAGTCTGAATAATTGAGGTCTGAAGAGTATTGCGTGCTGAAAGGTTTTGAGTTTGTCTTGTTGACCTGATTTTTTCTATGTTTAGGTTCATCATCTCCAGCTTTTTATGGATATCGCTTAATTCCATCTGAACCTCTGCCACATCTCGAAGCACAGGTTCAAGCCTGGTGTATAGTACTTTATCAAAGATTTCGTCTGCAATAGATTCAAGATGTGTTTCCTTTTTAAGTATTAAAAAAACACCTGCCATCACGCCAATACCAAGTATGAGATAGAATAAGTTAGTTATGAAGTCTAAAGGCTCAAAAGAGGCTACAATATTGTAGATTAGATGGAAAAATGACTTCACTATGAGATACAGGGAAGCGATAACCATGCTTACTACAACCATGTATTCTCCAGGAGAAAGCTTCCTAACGCTTTTTTCAGGATGAGGCTTTACCTTTGCAAAATTTTCATTGTTTTTTATACCACTCTCAGTTTTAAAGAGAGCTGAAGGTACATACCCATGGTGCTTTTTATGGCTGTTGACTGAAAGCAGGAGATATGCCACAATACATACGAAGAATACTATAATCCCCATGGCTTTCAGTTTTTGAATCGTCTTAGCAATGGCAAGAAACTCTGCGCTGTATTTATATTTTGTTCTGAAATCCCTCAGGAAATACCTTCCTACTCCCTCCAAAACCACAGGTTTTCTGTTAAGAAGAACAGCTTTGCCCAGAATTTCATTCCTGTGTATAATCCATGGATCCGGAGCGGGATTACTGTCACCCTTTGTAATTACGCTACCACCTTTCACTTCCACAACCCTGTGAGCTATGGCAACAGGTCTGCTTCCAAGTGTATATGGGTCAGGAAATAGTATTATATCCCCCACCTCTGGCTTCACAAGAATGTTCTGCATGAGCACTAGATCCCCCTTACTGAAGGTCGGTTCCATTGAGCTTGAGGTGATGATAGCAAAAAAGATTAGTTTGGCATAGAATACATATGCCACAAGCAATGTTATTGCCAGAGGGAGCAATACGTTTCTGAGTTTAAGCTTTTTTGCATACTCCCTATAATACTGCAAGGTTGCATTTATCCTCTTTTTATGTCTGTTTCTCTGAAGTCTCTCATCAATATATGCAAAAATTTTCAATCCTAATTCCTGTCCTCTTACATAGATAGATAGCAGAATTGCAAATAGTAATGCATGAAACAGGAGAATCTTGGGAATGAATAGAATAGCTGGAGGTAGCGCAGTAGACATAATTTGCCTCATTATGGTCATAATGATATTATGTTTGTTCATTAATTTAATAGTTATCTATATAACTAGTGTAATCGTGCAATTTAATGACATAAAACCAAATATTGACTTTGATACCTTCTTTCCTTCCTGATATTTTATAGTTTATTATTCTGATTTTGTTAGGATTTAATCGAATAGAGCTATCATCCAGAAATCCTATTACTGGATTCGGGATTGACCAGAAACAGGTTTTATAGTTGTATTTTGTTCCAATATTTCGGAAAAGTTAAAGTGATAAATGATGAGCACCAATATAGCCATAGGTGACAAAATATGTCAAATATTTGTCTGTCGGCAGACTCATCAAGCGAGGAACTTCTTCCTTTTGCAAGAATGGTGCATGAGCTAACCTCGCTTCCTGTCACCATGCGCAGCAAAAACAAAAAAGGTGTCAGGCTTGAAAAAGGAAAGGTAATCGACATGAATTATACAGGCCCTGTGCTTGAGGAGGTTCTAACCAAAAACCGTGTGATACATACCATACCAGACAGAGGAGCATACAAAGGAATACCAGTTGTGGTAACCCCTGTTCAGGACAACAAGGGAAATCCCATAGCTGCTGTTGGTGTTGTTGATGTTGTATGCACTGTTGATCTGGCTTCGGTATTTGGAGATTATCCTGATATAGTGAAGCATGTTGAAGAGAAAAAGCTCAAAATGAGCAAAGATTAAATCACATAACATGATAGTTAAGCAACACGAGGTGAATTATGGCAAGATTTCCAGAAGCTGAAAAAGCACTTCTGCACATGAAGATATGCATGAAATGTAATGCTCGAAACTCGGTACGTGCAACCAGATGCAGAAAATGTGGGTATGCTAATCTCAGAATGAAATCTAAAGAACGAAAGGGAACGTGATTTGTGCATGGAGGTGAGAAAGGCGAACATAGCTGTTTCTTCGCCTAACGTTTATGAAGAAGATAAAACTCTCCGAACTTGGAAGTTTATTAGGTGGTGAAATCGAAGCCCTTGAGGGTGTGAAGATAGAAGGGGATGTCGAACTTGATCTTGGAGGTATCCTGAACCCTCAGATGGCATATTCTTTAGGATATGAAATCGCCCAGATTGCCACTCATCTAATCAACATATCCAAAATGCTTGGTTATCCTGCTGATCAGATGTTTGGTGCTGCTCCAAAAACTCTTAGTCAGCTAATAGAAGCTAAATTCAATGTAGGTAAAATAGAAGACTGGAAAACCCAGGTGCAAGAGGTGGTGCTGGGAGCTACATCTTCTGATGGTGGTTCAAGAAAAAGCACCATAACCCTTGGAGGAGAGAGAGCATTACCCTATTACTTTGATGCTGAAATGCCTCATCGCAACTACGTAACCATGGATGTTTTTGACATGCCTATAAGCATGGCAAAAGCGGTTAGGGTTAATTACGAGGATGTGCTTAACGACCCTGCGGAATGGGCTAAGAAGGTTGTACATGAATTTAATGCTGATATGGTTACCATACATCTTATCAGCACTGACCCAAATATCAAGGACACCTCACCCAAGGAAGCAGCTAAAACCGTGGAAGAGGTTCTTCAGGCTGTGGATGTGCCCATAGTTATAGGAGGTTCAGGAAATCCTGAAAAGGATCCTTTAGTGTTAGAGAAGGCTGCTGAGGTTGCAGAGGGAGAGAGATGCCTTCTTGCCTCTGCAAGTTTAAACCTTGATTATGCACGCATAGCAGAGGCTGCTAAAAAATACAATCATGTGGTGCTCTCATGGACTCAGCTTGAAATCAATGCACAGAAAGAACTTAACAGAAAACTTATGAAACAGTGTGGCTTGGGGAGGGAAAACATAGTAATGGATCCCACCACCGCAGCCCTAGGATATGGGTTAGATTATGCATATACCAACATGGAAAGAATAAGACTTGCAGGCTTAGCTGGAGATGAGGAACTCAACTTTCCCATATCAAGCGGTACTACCAATGCCTGGGGAGCACGTGAAGCCTGGATGGTTTCCTCGCCTTTAAAGGAGGACTCTGACTGGGGACCCAGAGAATACAGAGGTCCTATATGGGAAATCGTCACAGGATTAACATTATCGCTAGCAGGTACTGATATTCTGATGATGATGCATCCTACCGCAGTACAAGTGTTGAAGGAAATCACACAAACCCTGTTTGGATCAAAAGAAGGAGAGCCAATGAATATTGATAACTGGATATCAGAGGTGGCTGAATGAAGTTAAACAGTCCTCTTCAGGTTTATAAGTACTTACCACAAATAAACTGTAAGGAGTGTGGTTATACAACATGCATGGCTTTTGCAGCTCATCTCATTGACAGATCAATGAAGCTTGAGGATTGCCCACCTTTGCTCAAGGAGGAGTTCAAGGATAAATATCTTGAGCTCCAATCCCTTCTTGCCCCTGAGATTCATGAAATCACAATAGGTACTGGAGAGCATGCAAAGAAGATAGGAGGAGATGATGTTCTATACAGGCATCAGTTAACCTTCTTCAACCCCACTGCCTTTGCGTATGATGTGTGGGACACCATGCAAGAGCAGGAGCTTGTGGAAAGGGTTAAAAGAATACAGGATTTCAGGAAGTTCTATGTGGGAAAGTTCTTGAAGGCAGATATGATTGCCATCAGATGCGTTTCTGGTGATGCTGTAAGGTTTGCTGATGTAGTGAAAAAGGTGAATGAGATTACTCCTTTACCTTTAATCCTCTGTTCTTTTGATCCCAAGGTTTTGAGAGCAGGGCTTGAGATTGTGAAGGATAAAAATCCTTTAATATACGCTGCAAATGAGAAGAACTGGAAAGAGGTTGCAGAACTTGCACTGGATTATAGGGTACCTGTTGTACTGTTTTCTTCTGATCTGGATAAACTCAAATCCCTTGCTTTGAGCTTTCAAGAGATGGGAATAAAAGAGCTTGTGCTTGACCCTGGTACCTATCCACAGGGCAAACAACTCAAGCAAACCTTTGACAGATTCATAAAGCTCAGACGTGCAGGAATACTGGAAGGACAGAAGGACATAGCTTTTCCTCTCATGGCTGTTCCCATGAATGCATGGCTTGTTTATAAGGACATTGTTACAGCTTCTTACTGGGAAACCGTGCTTGCCTCTATATTTATTGTAAAGTATGGAGATATAATGATTCTTCATAGCCTTGAGCCATATGCATTACTTCCAGAGCTGCATCTTAGGGATACCATATACACAGACCCAAGAACCCCTGTTAAGGTTGAGCCAGGAGTTAATGAGGTAGGTTCACCCACAAAGGATTCGCCTGTGATTGTTACCACCAACTTTGCTTTAACCTATTATACTGTGGAAAGTGATTTATCCTCCAACAAGATTGACTGTTATCTTGCTGCAGTGGATACCGATGGTATAGGTGTTGAGGCTGCGGTGGCTGGAGGACAGCTCACAGCAGCCAAGATAAAGGACACCTTCGAAAGAGCTAATTTTGATTTTAAGGAAAAAACCTCTCATAACACATTGATACTCCCAGGACTTGCTGCTCGCTTACAGGGAGATGTGGAGGATGTGACTGGACTAAAGGTGTTGGTAGGTCCTCCAGATTCAGGACGACTACCAGGATGGATGGAGAAGAACTGGCCGCCAAAGGAGAAATAAAGAATTGGTTATCTCCAGAAAAGCATCTGCATGAGAATAAAATCGAGGAATGTGCTGAGAAGGAGTGATAAGAAGGCTTTCCTCAACAACATTGCTGAGATTTTAGGAGATGTCACATATCTTAAAAACAGAAAACTGGAATATGTGGTGACTGATAGGTATAGCTTTATCTTTGTGGATGGTGAAGCCCTTTTTTTCAAAATAGGAGATGAGTTTTTCCCTACAGTTAAAGGGGCTCTTGCATTGAAACCTGGGCGTAGAAAAGTTGTAGTTGATTCAGGGGCTGTGGAGTTCGTTGTGAAAGGGGCTGATATCATGTGTCCAGGAATAGTCAAGGTCGACCCTTCAATAGAGGAAGGAGATTTGGTTATTGTTGTGGAGGAGAGACATGGAAAAGCCCTTGCCATTGGAAGAGCCCTCATGCCAGGAAGGCAGATGATAGGAAGAAAAAAAGGAAAAGCTGTGGAGTCTATTCATCGTGTGGGGGATGAAATCTGGAAACTTTAACAGAAATAAATATATAGAAATACACATTAAGAAGTAAAGGTGAGATTTCATGGCGGTAAAATTTTTAGAGAAACTCATCGGCACAGGGACGAAGGGAACATCTGAGGTAGAGGAATATCAGGAGCTTGATTTGTCCGAATTTGAGGAGGATCTTCAAGAAGAGGGTGGCACCTTTGTGCGTATAGCTGAACTTTCAGGACTTGAGATACTACAGGAACTGAAGAAACAGATATACGATGGGAACATACTCATAATAGATGTACAACCTTCAAAGAACGACAAATTGCTCTTCGACAGAGTGGTTAAAAGTCTGAAACAGGTTGTGAATGATGTACATGGGGATATTGCAATGATAAAAGAAGATATGGTCGTTGTGACACCTCATGGTGTGCGTATCGACAGACAGAAATTAAAGTGAAGCCTAACTCCATAATTACAACAAGCTGTTGTTTATGCAATAGACAACTTCTCACAACATGGCTATCTTATAATATACCATATTTTGGAGAGGTTATGCTCATAACCTCGCAGTGTGAATGCGGTTTTCGGCACTCAGATACCCTGATTCTCTCCCAGCATAAACCCACTCGTTATGAGCTAAAGGTGAGAACTCAGGAAGACTTAAATGCAAGGGTAGTGCGCTCATCCACAGGAAGAATACGGATTCCAGAGCTTGGGATAGATATTAAGCCAGGAATAGCCTCTGAAGCCTTTGTGTCCAATATAGAAGGGGTACTTGAGAGGGTCAAGGATGTTCTTGAGATGACTATGCGATGGGGAGAAAACGAAAAAACACGCGCTAAACAGCTTCTCTCAATTATTGAAAGGATAAAGCAAGGTGAGGTTGAGGTTACCGTGATAATTGAGGACCCTCTTGGTAACAGTGCCATAATCTCAAAGAATGCAACCTGTAAAGAGCTTACTGATGAAGAAATTGATGGTCAGCCACTCCATGACTGAAGTCAGGAGCTTGCTTTCGGCAATTACTGGACGCCGTCCAGCTTCATCAAGCCAATCAGGATAGCTGACCG
>CAZCRM010000058.1:0-9384 GCA_964501085.1 uncultured Methanosarcinales archaeon
TGAGGTAGTTTAAGCATTGAGCGATGTGAATCGGGTCAAATGTTTTTACGGTTTTAAGTTCAACGATAACAGTTTCTTGAACCAGCAGATCAGCAAATTATCCCGATTAAGATTCATAGCGAGATTGAGGTGAAATTAAGGGGGTGATTGTAAAGAGAGAAAGAAGTGGGAAGTGGTATGTAATTGTGCAAGTAGAAGATGAACCAAAACCATTATCGAAAGCGGGTAAAAGCATAGGAATAGATGTCGGAGTAAAACACTTCCTGACAGACTCTGAAGGCAGGCAGATAGAAAATCCGAAGTTTTACGAGAGAGCCTTGAAACGAATAAAGTTGTTACACAAAAACCTATCAAGAAAGCAAAAGGATTCAAGGAACTGGGAAAAGGCAAGGGTAAAGCTTGCTAAAGCTTATGAGAAATTGGTGAATCAGAGAGATGATTTCTTGCACAAACTTTCAAGGTTCTACATCAACAACTATGACGTCATAATGGTTGAGGATTTACACATTCAAAACATGGTAAGAACTGGTGGGACGCTTACTCAACGCATTCTCGGACGCTTCATGGGGTAAGTTCATCCAGCTACTCTCCTACAAGGCTGAAAGAGCTGGTAGAGGGGTACTTAGGGTGAATCCCAAAGGAACTTCTGAAGGACTATCTTTTGATAACCCTCTAAGGGATTACATCTCAGCTTGCAGAATAAAGAAAAAAGCGGGGTTGGGACGACCCTTAGAGCCTGTGGAGAGAAGACCTCTACTCCTCGTTACCGCTAAAGCTGTTATAGAGGGGCAAGTCTTCTCGATGAAGCAGGAAGCTCCTTACGTAAGCGAGGGGCAGTTCACATTCTGTATCTAGTACATGGGCATGAGAAGTGCCTAATAAAGCAAGGATTACTACACATACTATAATTTTAATCATGCTATGAAAAAAAGAGTCACTGCAAACGTCTTAGATTGCGAGATATCTTCTCTATAAGCTGGTTGACTTCATCTTGAGAGGATTTCTCATATATCATGGAGTTCAACACAGCTATATCTCTTTCTATGCTCTCCACGAGATCGGGTTTTACTTGCATTGCATAGGGTTTCATCTGTGTGAATATATCCATAATCATGTTCATCACATTCTTTGCTCCCTCATACTCAGACTCTTTCACAACCTTCCCATTTTCCACAGCTTCTTCATATTCTATGCTCAGAAGCTCCAGTGCACCAAGCATCTTCTCTGAATTTTTTGTGATTATCTCCTCTGGCTCCGGCTTCATCACATAATAAGCAGATATCAGAGCAATTATGATAATCAATCCTGCAGCAAGGTATGCAAGCTTTTTCCTTCTTTCATCTTTCCTTTCACCGTATATTGTGCCCATTCTCTCACCTCCCTACAACCACCACCACCTTTGAGTCTCCGATTTTTTTCAGTAGCTCAGAGAGGGCAGATATCATCTTGGATGGTTTTGTAAAAACAGAGTAATCCATCACCTTGGAATCACTCACCACATACACACTTGGAGTAATATCCACAACACCTTTCCTTGAACTTAGATAGAGCTTCACATGCTTCATGATGTTGTTTGCTGTGTCATCTATCACAACCCCATCCTCCAGAAAGGTGTGTACTCTTCCTAACTTGTCTAACACCAATACATAATTTTTCCTGAAAAGAAACTTCTTTACAGAGCGTTCAAAAACAAGATAGTACTTTGTTCTTGCAGCAAGTCTGAGTTCCTCTATCCTTGCTCTCAGTATAGAACAGGCAATTTTTTTTGCCTCTTCCTCATCCAATAATCTAGATCTATTATTTTCAGCAGTACTTCCAACAGCAACCACACGTATACATCTTCTTTCTGAGATATATTCTGTTGAGACACTCACGGTTTCTGGCATCGCCCCTTTTCTGATTACAGCTTCTCTTGCCTGCTCCACAAGAGTTTCAACCCTACCTTCATCATATTCATCCATATTTCTCTCAAGCTCCTCCCTTAGCATTGCCATGGCAGTGCCTGCAGAGGATATCACCTCAGCATGCTCTGGAATATGGAATGCAAGCCCCATACGTTTTGCAGTGTATGGTATGATAGCACCAGCCCCACCCCCAACTCCAACGAGTAATGTTCTTCCATGATCAAGCTTGTATTCCTTCATCAATGTCTTGATCATATCCTCAAGCTTCCTGGAAGCCTTCTTGAGTATCTCCCCAGCAACCCTTCTCTCTTGCATACATAGAGATTCTGATAATGCACCTATCGCTATCTCAGCAGACTCTTGTTTTCCCTCAGCATAATCTCCATTGGGTGGAATCCCTAAATAGTTGGAGGCACAGGTAAGGGTAATAGCGTATTTCCCATGAGGTGTTTCAAGGGCTACATAGTCTTCTGGGTCGCCTTCTTTTGGAGTTATATTTGCAACCCTTGCATCCTTTAGTTTATCAGGGGATTCATAGGTAGAGTAGGGCAGTCCAGCAATCCTTGCACTTCTGGGTCCTACCTCTACAATCTTCCTGCCCTTGACCCTTATCATATCTCCTCCACCCACTGGAAGTATCCTCACATCCACAGAGCGTATTGTGGTGGGATATCCTAACACATCTATATACCTCATCTCAGCTCTACCATTCTTCACCACAGATATATTTGTGGTTGTACCTCCCACCTCGATGATTATTCCATCAAGAAGTTGAGAATAAAGATGAGTGCCCACAACACTGGCAGCAGGACCAGATAAAATGGTGAAGATGGGCTTGGTTTTAAGAATTTCCAGTGTGGATAGACCCCCATCACACTTCATCACCATTATAGGAGCCTTTATTCCCAGCTCCCGTACACTCTTTTCTATCTTTTCTGCAACCTCTATCATCCTTGGAAGGATACTGGCGTTTATCGTTGCGGTGATTGTTCTTATCTCTAATCCATATGCCCCTGAGATCTCATGCCCAGCAACACATGGTATTTTTAATACCTCAGCTATCTCCTTGACCCTGTCCTCGTTCTCTGGATCATCAACCCCAAATGCCTCACTCACCACTATAGCTTCTGCACCTGATTCTTTCATCTTTGTTATGATTTTCTTGACCAGAGCTTCATCTAAGCCATGAGTAATATCTATAAATTCATAAAATGTGCTTAGCTTCTTTCCATGGCTGAGTTCAATATCAAGCCTGGTTCTCTTGATTATTTCATGTTTCTCAGATGCTGTACCAAGGGCTATTATCCCTACTGGAGAGACATCTCCTTCTAAAAGAGCATTCACCGCATGGGTTGTGCTAAAAGATAGAAGCTCAACCTCTTGAGGGGAAATAAAAGCATCTTCAAGAAGTCTCTGTAAAGAGGCAATTATGCCTTTTAAAACACTGTATTTGGGATCATAAGTCGTGGGCACAGTGGCTTTACCAGCAAGTTCCATGCTCTCAGAATGTATAGCCACTGCCTTGGTGAATGTACCACCTACATCGATTCCTATCTTATACATATTCTCACGCTCTTTTATTCTTAAGATTGAAGAAGAGATACACCCCTCCTATTATATACAAAACCATGAGTATTATCTGTGCTCCTATGGTTTCCAGAGTTCTGCGATAGCCTAAGAGATTTGCAAGCATTGCATTGATCCTTGGTAGCGTGTCTATAGAGGTGATGGGCACATAGCCAAGAACCTGAAGCTCTCTAACCACATTTCCTATGAAGAAAATGGACAAGCTTGCTGCTACCAGCATCGTAAGCCCGAAAAGGTATTTGAAAGGCAGCCTTATTCCTAAGACAAAAATCCCCAGTCCTAATAGGATAAGAGCACCTGCACCTATAATGATACCAAGATTCAGCCAGCTTGAGAGAGCAGGAGTCATAAGATATAGAGCCTTGTAAAACAGCACGGTTTCAAATCCCTCTCTGTATACAGCAAAAAATGCCATTAGAGTTAAAGCTATGTATCTTCCAGACTGCATCGCATGCCATGATCTCGCCTTAATAAACTCTATCCATCTTTTCTCATCCAGCCTCTGAAGAAGCCAAAAGGTGACATAGAAAAGCACGATGACTGCTGCAATAGAGGTGATTGCTTCAATGAGTTCTTTGCTCTCGCCTGAAGGGGTTATTAATGAGAATATCACCCATGTGACTAATGTGGCCACTATAGCCAGTGCAAACCCTCTATAAACATATTTTTTCATCCTATAGTTCCTGCTTCTTTCAAGATAGGCTATTATTATCGCAGAGATGAGGATTGCTTCCAAGCCTTCTCTGAAGATGATAGAAAAAGAAAGAACCGTGGCAATGCTAGGTACAATGGCTGAAGCCTTCTCAAAGAGTGCCTCTGCTCTATCCAGATCAGTGTTGATCTCACTAATCTTTGCCTCAACCACATTCACAGGCTCACCCTTTTTTATCATCTCTCTGAGCTGAGCAAACTTTATCTCAAGCTCCAAAGTGAATTCCGCATCAACAGGTCTCAGGAATGGTTCAACAAGCTCGAAGTGATCAATATATGCTGATCTCGCAGCCTTGTAAGCCTCTTCAACATTTCCTGCCTCATACTCTTTTAGAGATTGCTCTATAAGCTGTCTCACACTCTCCAGTTCCTTTTTTACTTCGTTCTCCTGAGCCACTGCTGGGATAGAGAACAGCAGTATAAAAATAAAGAGAAGGCTCAGAGCCTTCATTCTCTTTTCCTCCCAAGCTTGAGTATAACAATCCCCTCTGCTATGGCGATGCTAGCTAGAACCACTATAGCTCCATACCACACCACCATATTTTCTTTCTTGACCATGGGTTGTTCAGGCTGTGTGGTCTCTTCAATTGATGATGACCCTATAAGAGTTTTAGCTGTATCGAGTTTTTCTGTTATGCTGTTCACAAGCTCTTTTATATTGCTCTCTGGTACTCTGTCCTTGATCCTCTGCCTGAGTTCTTCCCTCATGGAATGCTCTATCTCTTCGTTAAGCTCAGGACTCGCTTCACTCACCATTCCCTCAATCAGTTCATAGTTCTCTAAGTATGCCTTTATAGCAAGCTCCTCTGCTTCATCATACTCTTTTTCCTCATACTCCTTCACAACCTG
Organism: uncultured Methanosarcinales archaeon; assembly: GCA_964501085.1. Lineage (GTDB taxonomy): Archaea > Halobacteriota > Methanosarcinia > Methanosarcinales > Methanoperedenaceae > CAZCRM01. The sequence goes on from CAZCRM010000058.1 coordinate 5,052, forward strand.
CTGAAGTAGTGCCTTGATATTCTCAATTATATCCACAGGCTCATTTTTCTCTTTTTCTTCTATATCAGCAATCTCTTGAAATTCATGAACAATTCCAGATGCTATACTCTCGATCTTTGAAGGTTTTTGTTTTGTTTCCATGGCATATTTCAGATCCGAAAAGAACTTGTCTATCTCTTGGGTTTCTTTTTCATCTATGGCATCTCTTATCTCTTGGTATATCTTCTCTGCTATTGTGACAAATCCCTTGGAATCATGATATTCATCAAGTTTTTTGACCTCACCAGTGTCACTTATTCCTGCTCTGTACTCCGCAATGGCTGAATCCATGAGAGAGATGATGACTCTAGTCTTGAAGATGAAGCCTTCTCTCACACTCTGGGGAACAACCATAGCCTCAGCATTATCAAGCAGTTTGAATATCTTCTCTACCCTGGCAGCAAGTTCCACGGTACTTGCTTTTTCTGCCAACTTGGGAAGCTCTATAAGTTCATTTTCTAAGCTCTGGAATAACTCTGTATCCTTTTCCTTAATTTTGTCTTTTATTAGAGCCCAGTACTCTTCCTCAGGATGCTTTGAATGGTTGATAGCACCCTGCCTATCACCATCCCTCAGGTGAATAACTGATTCGTTGAGATGTCCTTTTATCTCAGCGATGTTGACTGAGAAATCAAGGTAATCCTTCACATCAGCACTGGATGGTGATATCAGCACTGATAATACCAGTACAGCAAACATGCATATCCTACTATGCATTATTGTGTCCTCCTATTGTTTCATATGATATCTCCTTATTTATAACTTTCGGATTGCCTAATTAATTTATATGGTTTACCTAAAAATTATTTTAACCTATCCAAAAACTCCTCAATCCTATTCATTCCTTCCATAATATTCTCTAAGCTATTAGCATAGGAAAATCTAAGACAACCTTCTGCTCCATCCCCAAAATCTATGCCAGGCGTAACAGCCACATTCGCCTCCTCAAGAAGGCGACGGCTAAGCTCAAGAGAATTTTTTCCAAAATGCTGTGCATCTGCAAGCACATAGTATGCCCCTTCAGGCTCTTCATTTATCCTGAAACCTATCTCTTTAAGACGCTTTAGAATATACCTTCTTCGTTTATCATAGGTTTTAAGCATATTCTTCACATGCTCTTGTGAGCCTTTAAGAGCAGCCACACCAGCATGCTGAACAAAGCTGTTTGCACATATAAAGAAGTTCTGCTGAATCTTCTGGAATGACCTTATATACTCAAGAGGGGCTATCACATACCCAAGCCTCCATCCTGTCATGGCATAGAGCTTAGAGAAGCCATTCACAACTATTGCATTGTCTGTGTATTCGAGAATAGAGTGCTCTTCACCCTTGTACACCATACCCTGATATATCTCATCAGAGATTATGGGTATTCCTTTAGCAATCTCGCATAATGTACGTAGGGTTTCTTTGGATAACACATAGCCAGTGGGGTTGGAGGGTGAGTTTATCAGTATTGCTTTTGTTTTTGAGGTCAAAGATTCAGCAACAGCATCTGTTTCAAGCCTGAAACCTCTTTCACGGGTATAAACAAAAACAGGCTTACCTTCAAGATATCTCACAAAATTGGGATAGCATGCATAGTAAGGATTCGACATCACCACCTCATCCCCTCTATCCAGAAGCCCCATGAACACCAGAAGTAAGGCAGGACTGGTACCAGAGGTTACAATAACCTGTTTATAGCTAAGATCAAGCCCAAACTTATTATTGTAATGTTCTGCTATAGCCTCTCTGAGCATGGGAAGACCAAGGCTGTGGGTGTATTTTGTTTCACCTTGTTTTAAGGCATTAACTGCAGCTTCGCAGATATGCTTTGGGGTATTAAAATCAGGTTCTCCAATCTCAAGATGGATAATATTTTTACCTAAAGCTTCAAGCTCCTGCGCTCTCTCCAGCACCTCCATCACATGGAATGGAGGCATAATCTCAGCCTTGTGCGAAATCATACTCATGACTATGCTTTGTTTATTCATTAACTACCCTTACTAACGCAAGTAGCTTCCTGTTCATTGAGAAAACTTGCCCCATTACAATCTCCATTACCGGAGATTCAGAAAACATTTCTTCACGTTTAACTCTATCGGCGGGAAGTCTCCATACAAGAGCGTGGAGATGAGAAAAACATATATCTTTCCTTACCGTAATTTATTATTATCTGCAAGGCTGAGAGAGCTGGTTTAGGGATGGGACATACCGAAGTGAAGCCTGTGGAAACCAACAGTAGTAACCTGGCTTCCAGACGTGGTATAGTGAAATGGTCTCATTGAGGGAGATCTGCGCTCTGGGTGTGCAGGGATCGAGTCTGGTTGTTAAAGCAGGAAGCTCCTTGCGTAAGCGAGGGGTAGTTCACTGAGTTCGTTGACTGGTATAACAACAGAAAGGAGTTTGAACTTTGATGAACTTGAGACACCAGAACAGGCATTCTGGAGAAAAATGCCACCAGAAGTCATCTTTGGCATAGGTTATAGACTGTTTGGGTTGTGAAAATAGAAAAAATATTAAAAAGAGTCCAATGCGAAAAAATTATGAGACTATACACTCATAAATCCGTAAATTTAATGGGGTTTGGGGTTTCATGCGACAGCCAAACTTCTGAGTGCTTCAGGTGTAGTGGCAGTCTCGGGTGTGTTCAGAATCTACATCGCCTTTCTACTTCTTGGAGTTGAACCTGAAATCTTGATCTGCATAGCTGACAGGCTTTGTAATTTACACGGTGTACACTCTTGACATAACACTTGAATCCGAGGAATACACTGTGAATATAAGTGAGTTTACTGATGCTAGAAGAGATATCGCCCTTGTAGTATCTCTTTTTGTTTTCGCCATTGGAGCATATTATTTGCAGAAAAACCTGTATGCAATTTCCTAACTCACCAATTCTCTCAAAATATCCTGCATAAAACAAGAATATTAATTTATAGAATCACGTTAATCTTATCCTATGGGCTTTCTTATCAGGTTTGCACGTCAATGGATTGCTGGAGAGAGCTTGGATGAGGCTATCAAAAGCGCAAAAAAGGCGAATGAAAATGGCATACTCGCTATAATCAATTTTCTGGGAGAGCATGTGAAAGATGAAGCGATAGCAGAGAACAATCTGGAAGAGAACCTGAGAATTCTTTATGCCATAGAAAAATCAAGGGTTAATGCCTCTCTTTCCATAAAACTCACACAACTGGGGCTTGATATTCAGAAAGAGCTTTGCTTATCTTACGTAAATAAAATAGTTAGTAATGCCTCGCTTAAGAACATCTTTGTCTGGATAGACATGGAAAGCTCCCACTACACCCAAGATACCATTGACATCTATCTTGATGTTATAAAGAGGTACAAAAATGTGGGTATTGCCATACAGGCAAACCTGAAAAGGTCAGAACATGATGTTAAGAGTATAGCAGCATCAAAAGGAATCATCCGTCTTGTAAAAGGTGCGTATAAGGAAAAAGAAGCAATAGCATACACAAATCGAAACGATATAACCTTGAACTTCTCAAGACTAATGGGCAACCTTTTCTACAAAACTAATGCTTTTGCAATAGCAACCCATGATGAGCTATTAATAAACGAAGCCATAGAGGCGAATAAAACCCATCAGAAAAGAATTGAATTCCAGATGCTTATGGGGGTTAGAAGCAGGCTTAAACATCAACTTGTTAAAAATGGTTTTGTAGTAGCAGAGTATATACCTTATGGAAGAGAGTGGTTTCCCTATACCCTACGAAGGGTCAAGGAAAGAAAGCGGAATATAATATTAATACTCAGATCCTTGCTGGATATTTGAATCAAGATTGAAGCTTATCATCTTAATATTAGTCATCTCCTGCATAGTAAACCTAACTCCTTCCTTTCCAAGTCCGCTTTCCTTGACACCTCTATATGGCATGTGGTCTGCTCTGAATGTGGGAATATCGTTTATAATCACTCCCCTACTTTCAAGCTCTCTTGATTACCCTGAAAGCATTGGCAATATTCTGAGTGTAAACCCCTGCCTGTAAACCATATATGCTATTGTTCACCATATCCATGGCATCTTCAAACCTCTTAAACCCAGTAACACATACTATGAGAGCAAAAACCTCAAGACACATCACAGAAACGTTGCTAAGAAAGCTTATGAATTTCATGAGATGAATTATGGGAGGTGGGTGTTTTCTCTTTTTTGTCGATAAGTTTAGTATATCAACAACCTAAAGTTGATAGATGAACAACTATCAACATTCAATAAACAAAGTGTATTTATAGTTATCCGCATAACTTCGTATAATCTTCTTTCAAAAATTTTCTTATCCAT
>CAZCRM010000059.1:0-9345 GCA_964501085.1 uncultured Methanosarcinales archaeon
CGCAATTCCTCTCCACGCTAAAGCGTTGGGTCTTCCTTGTGACAGGAGTGTGAGGATAAGGCTCTCAAGCGAAAGGCAAACTCCTCACGAAGCCACCCTTTTAGCGGGTGGTAGTTCACAACATGACAAACCTATAGTTGTCTTACATGGTTTGACATAAAATCAAAAAACAATCCAAGCATGAAAACAAAATACGCATCTGTTTTTAAAATAGGCTGCTTTTCGCTCTACTCAAAACGGTTTTATTATATGTTTAGCAGATTATATATACAATAATGATTTACATAATGTTATGGTAGAGAAAATAACCCTAAAAGACAAGCTCAATAAGGTAATTGAAAAATACCCCCAGACAAGAGAGATTTTTATCAAACATGGTATGCCAAAATACACAGGAAGACTGCCTTCCGAAACCCTTGAGTTCTTCTGCAGGATGCACAGGGTTGATAAGGATGTTTTGCTGGATGAACTGAATAAAGCGGCAGGGTTGATATAGTATGGATATCCCTATAAAGTTCGCATGGGCGAGTATAATCTATTTACTAATAGGAAGCACCATGGGAGTTGTCATGTTGCTGACCTCAACAGAAATATCAGTATCCCACGCCCATATACTGCTCATTGGCTTTGTATCCATGATGATTTTCGGTGTGGGATATCATCTACTCCCTGTGTTTGCTGGTACTGAGTTACACAGTCTCAGGTTAGCTGAGATACATTTCTGGCTTCAGAACATAGGTATTGTAGGGTTAGCATTCACCTTACCATATAAGCATGAGATAGCTCTGATTTTTGGAGTTATCTCCCTTCTGGCAATCTACATCTTTGTCTATAATGTGGCAAGATCTCTCTTAATTTAAGGTATAATCTCACATCCGTTGTTGAACTCAGGATAGTCAAAGTCTGAGGTGGCTATTACACCCCTTTCAATCAGCTCTTTTATGGTGGGGAGGACACTCACAAGCTCGTTCACAAGATGTCGTACAGTTGTGCATATTAAAGCATACCCATCCTTCCTGAGCATCTCCTGAGCATGGTTCACAAAAAGACATCTTCCTCCACAGATATGTAGGATATCGCAAGATAAGCATGGTTCGCCAACACTCACTCTACGCAAAGACGAAGGTATGTCTGTGAATATCGACCCAACTATGGAAAAATCATAATCAATGGAAACAGGACATGCTGATACCTTACCATCAGGCATTATCGTGAAACAATCAATACCAGAACCGCATCTTAGTTGTGAGGGTTTATCATTCAGCAATGAGTTCATCACACCAATAAAAGGAACCATTCCCAGTACCTTGCCATGACGCATCTCTAAAACCCATGCTTTTATAAGATTGGAGATGCCTTTGTTATAAAACTTAATCCATTCCTTGGTTACCACTCCACCTTCCCAGAACATATCAAACCCAAGCTGCCAGTGAACGTGATCAAATTCCTTTTTTATAAGATGAAGTACATTCTCATACACATCACTCCCATAAGGTATGGTCATTCTGGCTATAAGGTCGCCTTCAAAACCTCTCTGCCTTATTAGCCTGAGATTGGTCATTATCTTGTCGTACACCCCAGTACCTCTATACCTATCTGTATCATGTTTTCTTCCATCAATTGAAACAAGAATGGAATGAAATTTTTTCAGATATTTGGGCTTTAGCTTATGCAAAAGTATGCCATTTGTCTGGAGAACATATCGTGCTGGAATGGTATCCATAATGTCTTCAAGAAGCTTTATTCTGAGAAGAGGCTCCCCTCCATAGAATCCAATGACAGGAGAATCATCATAGGACATAAACCTTGAAAGGTCAGAGATGGTGTACTGAATTTCCTTTGGAGGTGTATCGCTTCCACCTCCGCAGTAACTACACCTAAGATTGCATTCCTTTGTAAGTATTATATGGTAATGCATAAACGGGCGCGGAGGGATTTGAACCCCCGACCTACAGCTTTCTCCGGGTCTGCCTTAGGAGGCTGCCGCCATCTCCACTAGGCCACGCGCCCCTTATAATATTGGTCATTATTAATATATCTATACGTCTAACTCCACAGTCCACCATTGAGAATCGCCTCAGTCTTATCATTGGTACTATGTTTTAATTTTTTGATTCTCACAAGGTATTCCTCACCTCTCTTTTCAGGTTCTTCAAAAACAGCATCTACACCCATAAGTCTGAGATATTCCTCAAAATCCCTCACAGTCTTCAGGTTCTTCACCTTTATCTGCACATTCTCCACAATCCTCTCTCCTTTTTTTTTCCTTTTGATGGTTTTAATCATGGGCAGAAGAATACTCTCACCAAGCTGAAGGCATCGTTCCCTAATGCTATGCTCATCCTCATCCCATTCCACTGACTGAAAAGCTTCCCTGCACACCCTTCCGAAAAAGAAATCCCTGCCATAATCATTATAGAATTCAAAGGCATACCTCAGGTCAGCACAGTTGCTCTCAGAACATGTATATTTTATTGGAGGTATTATCATCTCAGGGTCCTTGATAACCACACCCTCATGCATCGCCTCTCCAAGCTCTTTGATGATTCTCTTTATCATCCCAGGAGCCTCATGCACCTCAAACTCTCCAAAGAGTTCTACCGATTTAATCCCGTATTCATCCAGCAGTTCTCTACGTTGCTTCACCTGCATTGGTTTTCCAGACACCTTCTCACGTATATCAAAGGCAAAGAATTCAATGGATTCAATATCATATATATAATTAGGAACATAGGGGTTGTCTGGTCCCACCATCTCTCCGCAGAGCACAAGGTTGGGATTATCAGTGAAGAACTCCTTAGGTAGCAACTCATTCACCTTCTCTGTGGTGTAAGGACATACAAAACCACCACGAGTAAGCCCTATTATCTTATCTCCTATGAGCGCCACCCTTGTATTGTATCCGTTCATCTTTTCTTCCACAACCACCTTCTTGCAGGAAGAGAAATGTTTTGCAATTGAAGGGTAAAGCATTAAAGTACGGGAAATCTTGGGAAAACCTCTCACAATATCAAATGTCTCAACAAACACCACTGTTCCACTCTCAACTCCAGCTACAGACTTATCGAACCTGAATAGCTCTGGTTTGAAAGCAACATACTGTAAGGTCTTTCTTTTCAGGGCACCTATTATCCTGTGATGGGGGATTTGTAACAGCTTTGAAAGCCTCTCAACATCAAGCTTCTCGAGAAGCTCTGAGACATCCCGTCTCATTCCGCCACCAGATGTTTTATGATGCTTCTCCTGCTGATGACCCCCACAAGTTCTTCTTTTAAGTTGAGAACTGGCACACCTCCTATATTTTTATTCAGAATCAATGAAATAACCTCTGATATAGGTGTGTTCGTTCTTACCATAACAACATCATGAGTCATGATATCCGCAACAATGAGATTACGGATTCTCTCATCCTGCTGATTATTTGCTACAGTAGCTCTAAAATCCATCATGGCTTTTGCGATATCCCTTTCTGTGATTATCCCAACCACTTCTCCATTCTCTATCACAGGGAGTCTGCCTATATCATTATCCAGCATAATACGCCTTGCATGGGATACTCTGGAAGCAGGGGTTATGGATATGGGTTCTTCCATAATCTCACCAGCATACCCTTTCACCTCATGTGTTGCTTTTAGAATTTCATGAGGAGTCACCCATCCAAGAATCTCACTGTTCTCAACCACCACAAGAATGCCTCTGTTTCTGTTCATTAATGTGACTGCATCCTGAAAACCTGTGTCTGGAAGAACCTCTGTGAAAAGGTTAGTAGTAGCGTTTGCCACATGCAGTGCAGAAGCAGGAAGATTTGAGCTCTTCCACGTTCCTAACTTTCTGGCAATGTTTCTCATTGTAATGACGCCCATAACCTGGTCTTCATTGAGCACAAGAAGCCTGCGAGTATTGTATTTATCCATCATATACATGGCATGTGATATTGTGGCTGATTTGTGTATGGTAACAGGGTCATTCATTATGTCTTTTACCTTCATAATCTCACCTACATTGTCAATATCTGTTTTACAATACTATCTCCTGTCAGCATTCCCATAATCCCGTTATCCACCACCGGTAACCCGTTGATCCTCTCTCTCACCATAATGCCAGCAGCATGTGTTGCAGATTCGTTGCAATTAACAGTTATTAAGGGAGTGGACATGATATCCTCGGCAACCAGAGGTACCTCTTTCACATACCTGTTCTGTTTCCTGCCTGCATAGCTCTCCTTACGGGTCATCTTTATATCCTTCTGGGGTAAAGCTCCTTTCTTATCTCTCAACACTGTAAAAGCGAGGTTTGAACTTGTGATAATGCCTACAGGCATATTATTCCCCTCAACAACAATCGCCCTATCCATGTAATTCATATCAAGCTCATGAATAACCTGGGTGATGGTATGATGCCTGTGTACCGTAATTGCGGGTTCTATTTCCATATCCTTTACCCTGAGATTTACCTCCTGCTCTGAGAACCATCGTATCAAATCCCATTTGGTTACTATACCCATAATCTCGTTTTTGTTATTAACCACAGGTAACCCGCTTATGTTATTCTCGATCATGAGTTCAGCAAGCTGTGCAGGTGTGGCGTCAGGGAATATTGTTATAACCTCCTCTGTCATTACTATTTTTATGGGAATGTCATCAATTGGTCTTCGTCTCCATGTAGGTTCTGCTTGATCAAGCCTTCTCATAATGTCCTTTTTTGTCACTATGCCTTTGATATTTCCATCATCAGTCACCACAAGTCTCCCGATTTTATGACGAAGCATTAGATTTCTGGCTCTGGCTATATTATCCATTGGCGATACCACATAAACAGGTGAACTCATTATTTCTTTAATCTTCATAACCCCTCTAATCAGCTATTGCTCTGATAATATCTCTTTCTGTTATAATTCCTTTCAGTTCGCTATCCTCAAAGACTGGAAGCGAACCCACCTTCTTATCAAGCATAAGGCTTGCGGCCTCTCCAAGATCCAGATTGGGATGAGTATAAACAACCTCTCTTTTTATGAGGGAGCGTATAGGTACTTTGAAAATCTCTTCATGGTTTCCTGTCACAAGTTTATTAAAAATGCTCCCTTCTCCAAGAAAACGCATGATATCCGAGGCTGTCACTATACCTATAAGAAGGTCATCCTTTACCACAGGAAGTCTCCTGAAACCATTATCTATCATGGCTTTAGCTGCGCTTCCTATTGTGATTTCTGGAGTCACAGTGACCACATCTCTGCTCATGTACTCCTCTACCTTCTTGCCTGTTATCACACCAGAGATTAAAAACACAAAATCCTTCTCTGAGATTATCGCTTTAACTCTGAGATCATTATCTGTTATTGGAATTCCTCCCACATTTTCCTTAATCATGGTGTTCAGTGCATCCTTTAATGAATCCTTTTCATTAAGGGAGATAACATTCTCCTCCATGATTTCGCTGATACTCCCATTAACCGCCGCCAGAAAATTACCATGATACTTATTCTTGACAATCAAATGTCTTGTACCACCTCCCAGAAAATCCACAATATCCTTAGAGGTTACCACTCCTTCTAATCGCTGAGTACCAGCATCAACTACAGGCAATCTTCTGAAACCTTTCTTCACCATTGTCTTTACCGCTTCAATCACAGGAGTGGTGGGCTGAATAGTAACAACATCCTGGGATGAAATGGTCATGATATCTCCAGGATGTTCTGAAATTCTTGACTTGAAGTCAAGAGGACCCATATTCTTGGTGTATCCATCACGAACATGCTTCTCCTTCTTTAATGATTTTTTGCCTGGATTTTGCATAGAGAACACCTTTAAATACACGCTTTGATTATATCACTTCTATCCACTATGCCAACAAGCTCATTTTTGTTTGCAACTGATAGCCTTCCAATATCCAGCTTCAGGAACATCTGAATCGCCTCATTTATCTGAGCTTCAGGAGATATGGTATATGCAGGTGTACTCATAATCTTTGCAACAGGTGGAGCCATTTTAATTCCTGTACCGTGTTCATCCTCCCTCTCGATTCTGGCATAACCTGCCTTAATGATATCACGCCTTGTAACCATTCCTATGAGTTTACCCTGCTTAACCACAGGAAATCCTGAAAAACTTGTCTCTTTCATGTTCATCCATACCTTGGCTATGCTATCCTTTGGAGAGCATGTTTTCACATCAGTGGTCATTATTTCTTTCACTTTTTTTGGAGGTATCTTATCTAAGCTAAGATTTTTAAAAATATCCACTATGCTGAGAATACCCATTAATGTTCTATCCTGAGGACTTTTCACAACAGGCACACGTCCTAAACTTAGGTCTATCATCAATCTTGCGGCATGCATCATATCAGTATCAGGATACACCTCTGGAACCTCTGATACAAAACCAGCAACAGTAACATTGGATTTTGTGGAGGAAATATTTAGAATATCTTTCTCTGTGAGTATGCCTATCACCCTGTTCTTATCATCCACCACAGGCAGAGTGCGTTTATGCCTATCTCGAATCACCTGACGGGCATGGGTCATAAAATCAGTATCATGTAAAAAAACTGGGTTTCTGGTCATTATCTCTTCAACCTTCATAGCTAACCACATCACATGTAATACTTATAAAGTTTCCCTGCAGTCCTCACAAAGAAGTTTTCCATTCGTAAGCACTAAATCATCTACATTACCGCCACACTCTTCACATATGCCTCTGAGAACCTGCTTAGGCGCTAAAGGGATTCTTTCCCTCTGTATCTCAATGAGGTCAGAGAAGATATTACCCATATCCACAGTAATGGCCATTAAGTCTATATCTGTAACTATGCCTACAAGCCTTGCATTCTCCACCACTGGCAATCTTCGTATCTTCAGCTTAACCATCTTCTGCATGGCATCTGTAACGTTCTCAACTGCAGGTATGGTTATAAGGGGTGTTGACATTATATCCTTGATGGATACCTCATCTGGTCTAAGATTTTTGGATACAATCTTCTTAACGATATCTCGCTCTGTGACAATACCCACAGGATGGTCATTGTCGGTTATTATGACACTACCAACATCCCTTTTCAGCATTTCTTTTACTAATTCAGAGACACTGCTTCTGATATCAACCGCCACCACGTCTCTTGTCATGATTTCTTTTACTGGCATCCTGACTTCCATAGGTATATCTCCCATAGATAATTATGTACTTTGAATGTTTATATGTTGCTATCATCAGGGTGATGGATGATGCCTGAGTACATCAATCATCCTCTAATCAAACCCAATACCATAGAGCAGAGGTTGTATCAGCTTTCCTTAGCTGAAAAAGCTCTTAAAGCCTCAACCCTTATCGTACTCCCCACTGGTCTTGGAAAGACAATAATAGGGCTACTGGTAATGGTATCAAGGCTTGCAAAAGGAAAACAACTACTTTTATCCCCGACAAAACCTCTTGTGGAACAGCACACTGCTTTTCTAAGAAACACCCTCAACCTCAATAACGAGGATATCGTGCTGTTTACAGGAAGCACGCCACCTTCCAAACGTGCATCGATGTGGGAGAGGGCAAAAATAGTGGTTTCCACCCCACAGGTGATAGAGAATGACCTGCTTGGGAAAAAAATCAGCCTTGAGGAAGTCTCATGTATCATCTTTGATGAGGCTCATAGAGCAACAGGAAATTATTCGTATGTGTATATTGCAGAGAAGTACTTCCAGCAAAGCAAAGCTCCTCTTGTGCTTGGTATCACTGCAAGCCCGGGTAGCGACCCTGAAAGGATTCAGGAAGTATGTACCAATCTTCATATCGAATCTGTTGTGGTAAAAACAGAAGATGACCCTGATGTTAGACCTTATATTTTTAATAAAGATATAGAATGGATATACGTACCAGTTCCACAAGAAATAAAAGAGGTAAAACAGCTTCTTGAGAAGGTGTTATCAGATAGATTGAATAAATTATGCGAGCTTGGTTTTATATCATCTCCGCAAAAATTATCTAAAAGAGAGATGCTCGAGCTTCAGGAAAGAATTCAGGCTCAGCTTCGTTCGTTTCCTGAACAAAAAGCATATCAGGGTGCGTCGGTGCTTGCAGAGATTCTGAAGCTCAGCCATGCTATTGAAATTTCAGAAACTCAAGGTATCTTTGCGTTATCCAAGTACTTTGAACGGCTTGAAGGTGAGGCAAGGTCAAAAAGTGGAAGTAAGGCAGCCAAGCGTCTGATTGAGGATATGAACATTCTGAAAGCTCTTTATCGACTGAAACACATCAACCCCATCAACCCCAAGCTAAATGCTGTTGAGCAGATTGTGAAGAAACAGCTTCTTGAGAACCCTAACTCAAGGGTTATTGTTTTTACCAACTATCGAGACACCGCTGAACTGGTTACCCAGCATCTTAAGCAGGTAAGTGGTGTGAAACCAGTCAGGTTTGTGGGGCAGGCTTCCAGATACAAGGATACAGGTTTGACACAGAAACAGCAGGTTGGAATCATCAAGAAATTCAAGGAGGGGGAATACAATACTCTTGTCGCTACATCTGTGGCAGAGGAAGGCTTAGACATTCCTGAAACAGACTTGGTTGTGTTTTTTGAGCCCATCCCTTCTGAGATTCGGAGCATTCAGAGAAAGGGCAGAACTGGAAGAAAGAAGGCAGGCAAGGTTATAGTTCTTGTGGCAAAGGGTTCAAAGGATGAGGCATATTACTGGAGCAGTTATTACAGGGAACGAAGTATGCTAAGATCAATGAAAAATTTTGAGGTTAAAGCAGAAAATGATGACCAAACACAGAAGAAGTTATTCGATTTTTCTTTTAATGAACATGTAAAGGTATATGTTGATAAGAGAGAGATTCGTTCCTCTGTGGCTCAGACCCTTGAGAAACTTGGAGCAGAGGTCATTCTCACCACCCTTGAGATTGGAGATTATGTGGTTAGCGATAGAGTCTGTATTGAGCGAAAGACCGCACATGATCTTCTCAGCACGCTCACGGATGGGAGGGATTTATTAAAACAAATCTCAAACCTGGCAAGAACTTTTGAGCGTCCTCTACTGATTATTGAGGGTGAGGGTCTCTACTCAAGACAGATTCACCCGAATGCTATACGTGGGGTGCTTGCTACAATAGCCATAGATTTCAAGGTGCCCATTATCTTCAGCAGGGATGAAGAGGATACCGCATTATTGATACATGTTATTGCTAATAGAGAGCAGATTCATTCTAAAAGAGAAGTAAACTTGCATGGAAAAAAAGCTGCTTTAACCCTAAAAGAACAGCAGGAGTATGTGGTTTCATCCATTGCTGAGATAGGTCCAGTAGTAGCAAGAAATCTTCTCAGGCATTTTGGCAGTGTAGAAAAGGTTATGACAGCATCAAA
>CAZCRM010000060.1:0-6856 GCA_964501085.1 uncultured Methanosarcinales archaeon
AGAAAAGCGCAAGATTAACTCCAAGCAGTATTCTTGCCATTTCCAGTGTTGAGGAATGGAATGCTACTAATAGCAAAATCTCCAGAAAAGTGAAACCAGCAAAGAGAGCTATGTATCTCATGTTTTTAACAGCTAAGTGGTACTGCATCACAATAACGGTAAGGGAGAAGAAAAACATTGCCAAGCCATAAGGAGCCACCAGCGGCAGCGCGGCGGCATAGCTTGGGCCGAAAACCTCTACCACAAGCTGTGGGAAAAGCAGATATACCAAGGCTAAAGAGCCTGAGAGAAGCCCTGTATAAACAAGGCTTTTCCTTAATATATCAAAAGTATTCTCTCCTCTTACATGTTTCTCGGTTATCATTGGGAACATCACAGCATAGATTGCTGCAGGAAAAAAGAATATTATTTTTCCAAGCACGCTTGCAGAGGTATAAAGCCCAGCCTCTTTTGCAGAGAAGAAATACTTGGCAAGCACAACATCAAGGTTAGCTGGCACAGAGAAGCAGACCATGGCAAGCATCACAGGCATGGAGTAGGTGTAGAAGGATGAGAAGCTAAAATCTGGGTCATGGGGATTATTTGGCCTGAAATAGGGCTTGAGGAAGATGAATGAGATAAGAAAAGCGATGAGGAGACCAACAGCAACACCAAACAATGCTCCGCTTACCCCGAAACCTAAAGCAACCAATAAAACTCCAAAAACCAGCTTAAAAAAAGCATTTGAAACATTCATAAAGCCAAGAGCATAGAAGCGCTTCACCCCGCGAAGAGCACCGCCATTTATCGGCGTAACCCATGTGAGAAACAGAATAGGAACAAGCACAAGGACAGGCTCATAGCTTGGTAGCTTAAGTAAAGAGGCAAGCTCTCTGCTTGATGCAAGAAATACTATTGAAACTCCAAGACCTATGAGAGCCATGTGCTTCAGAGAAATAGCAAGAAAGAACCCAATCTGCTTTCCCTCTCCAATGAACTTGGAAACAAAACGAGTGGCACTTGTGCTTAGAGTCTGAGCTATAACCCCTATCATATAAAAGATGGCAAACAGAGCACCAAAGATGCCATATTCCTCAGGTCCAAGCACCTTTCCCATATATAACTGGTAGACATAATTGAGACCACCTGAGAAAATTGTGGCAACAAACATCACACCACTGTGTCTGGTAAGCTCATCCTTAAGTATAAAATTCCTGAAAGAATTAATTCTCTCTATCAAAGGCATCATATAATTCTCTCAACCCATTTTTCCACATTCTTGAAAGTTCTTAAGTTGATATAACCTTCATTCCAGCAAGATGGCATCATGAAATAATAAAACAAGCAAGACTTAATTAAATTTTTATTATTAATTATTAAAATATATTTGATAAACAGAAATCTCATGAACTCCATGAAACAGCTAAGCTTTCTACCATTAATATTAACACCACCTGTAAATGCTTATAATAATAACTATCACTATATAATACTTGCGGATTTTCTATCATTCTTATGATGCTTCTTAAGCTTACCAACGTTAGAATTCCCTGAAATTATCTGACAATCACCGTAAATAAGCATGTTCATTGATACACCATGTTTCAGCAGAAAACATGCATAGAACCCCAGCCACTGAGACTTTCGACATTAAATTTGAATAAAAATACTTCATTCAACCATTCTGCTAAAATTATTTTGCTAAATCACTCCAGCTTTTTTCGCTTCAATTTCTACGAAAGGATATACCTTCCACTCATCATTTTTAACCTGAAATTTGAGATAGTCTCCCAAAACATTGACCACACTTTTCTTGGAAATTGATATTTTTTTATTAAGTTCTAATGTTATTTGAGTTGAGTTGATTTGACTTACTTTAAATGAACCATATTTATCTCCGGGTTTTATTTCAAAGTGGTTACTATATTGTTTCAGATTCATTGTAACCAGGCTTTCCTTCCGTCCGCGTAGAATTCCATCAATTTTTGCTGTAATTACAGGAATATTTCTGCCTCCAATTTTCTTATCATAGCTAAAAACATCCCCCTTCTCTACAACATCACTTTTTACAGTTTTTCCGTTCCTTTTCAGGTCCAACATAGCGCTACTTGAACGCTCACTAACATCTTTCAGAGAAAGCACATATCCATCTGATAGTCTGAGAGGTTTGTCTGTATGGATTGAGACCTTATCATCAAATATTTTCTTTGTAAGCACTCTCCCAAATACATTATACTCCTCTCCCATAAACCACGTAGTTCCGTTATGTATATATGCAGTATAGGTAGCGCTACCTATCACCCCGTCTGCGGAAAATGAGGCTGTGAAGCTTTCATATGAGATATCATTCTCGAAGTCATAATGAAAACCTGAGAAGTTTGAGGCATTAAAGCTTAAAACTGATCCTTTTGTAGCTGGGTACCAGCCACCTTTATAAAATATTCCTCTTGCACGGTGTTTTCCAGGAAGTTTCTCGTTTCTAAATACATAAGCTTTCCAGACGTTTGAGGAAACATTAAACCCTATCGTATCATCCAATATAAGTGTCTTTTCCCCTTTCGGAAAAGTTAATGGTTCTGTATTCTCCATTATTATTTTTTCACTGGTAATGCTGGTTATCTGGAACTTCCCAAATTTATCCCCAACTTTTAGTTCCAGTGGTTCATCAGAATACTGATACAGATTTTTTATAGTTGCCATTGAACTGTTACTTCCATAAAAGGCATCCTCCACCCTAAAACTGACAACAGTCAGGTTTCTATTTCTGATGCTTCTATTGTAGGTATATTTTTCTTTTTTATGTAGGATAGCCTCGTCAAGAATTTCATCGTTTTTAAGCAACCTTATAAAAACAGATTCTCCTTTTTCTGAAACATCGACAAGCTCGAGGGAATAGCCATTCCTCAGCATATACGGCTTATCATGCATTAAGGTGAAATTCTTTTTACTCAGGTATATTTTGGATAACAGATCGACTTTATCAGGATCAAGGGACTGATAATACTGATCCAAAAACCAGATTCTTTTGTCTTTATTGGCTTTAGCGGTGTATTTTGCGCCTGATTTTCCAACCACTCCATCACCTGTGAAATTCAACTCCAGACTATAGTCCTCATATCCGGGAAAGACAGAAGGCTTTATGGTGATTTTATTCCCTGAACTTATGTTGAAAACCGGTCCTCTGATCTCGGCTGGCTCGAGGGCAAGCCTACCCTGAAGCTGCAGAACTCTGGTTGTGTTGATTTCTTTAGCAGGGGGCAAATTCCTCTCTATATATTCTTCGATACTTCCTGAATAAGATGGTTCAGAGAGATGAAGCGAACCACTATAATAAGAAAGATTAGCTTCAGGGAAATACTCAAGATAGAGAGGAGCAGGTTCTAACAACACTGGCCGGAATACCTGATATCTGAAATAACTTCTCAGATAGGCAAGAGAAGGCGAATACATGAGCAGCACAGAGGAGTTATTACGGAATGCAGCATACCTTGTATTAGCAAGTCTGCTGCTCTTTTTATCGTTTTTCAGCATTGAATCAGGAAGATACACATCATAGTTCTTAAGATTAAATCCTGGGGCAAGACCCACCAGCTTATATGTGCTGTTGAAGAAAAGCTCAATTTTAATATACGAATTGTTTTTTGGAAGAGTGAATAACCACCCAGCTTCATAGGGGTCTTTTGTTTTGTTATACCAGGAAACTCTTAGAGTATAGCTGTCATTATTTTCAGAAATTCTGACTCTTTTACTGTCATACTCGGTGAATAACCCTATATCTTTTCTTTTTGAAGGCACAGACAGACGTTTAACAGAATTATTGAAGCTAAAAATTGCCTCCCATCCATTAAATTTTAAAATCTGCGTATTATTGTAGTAAATTCTTACATTTCTATCGTTCACATTTTCTGTTGTTATTATGCTGTATGGACTCAAGCTACTATTACTCTCAGGATAGGAGGTATCACTGGAAACCCTAAAGGAGATGCCTGCAAAATTGATGTGCTTCCCAAGGGTGTGATTTGAAATGAACACTTTTACAGCTTTGTTTTTTACCAGATTGTCGATCCGCTCCATCTCAGAGGTTAGCTCGAGAGAATATCCTGAATTCCCGTAGATGAGTCTCTCGGTATCTGTGCTCACCTGTATGGGAATCCTGTACTCATCAAACTTCTCGATAGCGTTGCTTCTACTGGTGGTATCTATGATTCTGGAGAGAGGAGTTACAATCTTATCAACCCCAGAATATTGTATGCCATATGCTGCTCTGCCAATGCGCTCAGGGTATTTTGAGACAACGAACATGGAGATATTAACACTATTATTGTTGCGCACAGCAATCCTGTAACCAATCTCGCCTGGGTCTTTACTTTTGTTAGTCCACCTGATCTCAAGCTCATACCCATCATTAAGCTGTCTGATAGCACCAAGTTTCTCATCATTGAAATTAAAAAAAGAATTCCGGGCACCAACTATGCTACGATATTTTTTATTATATTGCAGGACGCTGAGGCTTGGATTAAGCTTGAAGAGGAGGGTGCCGTTATAATAGATGTAGATGTTACCGTTGGTAACGTCTTTTGCAGCAGTTATCACCATGCCATGTGGACTTCTAAGCTCTGGAGAGAAATCAAACACTATTGGAGGGTAAGCACCATGTGTTCTTGGCAGGGACACGCTGGTAACCCTCCCTTCGATACGATTCTCGACACGAACAGCGCCTTCATACGTCAGCCTGAAAAACCCAGAGCCATAATATATATCCTGATATGTATTTATCTCAGGTATGTAGTAATCCTCAGCCCTCCAGACAAACCTGCCTTTTTCATGGAGAATACTGTTTTGTATCTTTTCTAATTTAACCTTGTATAAAAATATGGTTTCTGCAGTGCCTATTGAATTATTTTCTATCTCTGCAAACGGAATAACCTCAAGCTTTGAGTTATTCCACAGCCTGAAAATATATCCTGCCTGGCTTTTATTTCCGCTGTAATAAACTTTTAATTCTTTGTATTTTTTCTTATCTGAAACCTTGACCTTCTTCAGACCATTGAACATAGACGACATCGATGCTTTTTTATTGTTCAGCACAATTCCAGAATCTTTTCCAGAGATGACGAATAATTCTGTGTCATTTAAGAATACAGAGGCTATGATGTTGCCTGATTTATCATAGGCTTCAACCCGGACATCTCCGTTTTCAATCTTGAAAAGTGAAGGTGGTGCGGCAGG
Organism: uncultured Methanosarcinales archaeon; assembly: GCA_964501085.1. GTDB lineage: Archaea > Halobacteriota > Methanosarcinia > Methanosarcinales > Methanoperedenaceae > CAZCRM01. The sequence goes on from CAZCRM010000060.1 coordinate 5,209, forward strand.
ATTTTCAGAAAGAAGTATCAATAATATAATTGAAAAAGTAGTAAATGCTCCTATGAAGGTTTTGCCATCAATCCACTTCAACATCGTCTCCCTTTTCTCTTATATATTCTATTAATTGTAATAGTACTCCAGTTACAAGAAAATAGTATGCAGTTATGGCAGTAGTGTCAGCAAGACCGAATTTTCCAGCGTTCAGCAGGAAGGGAGTGGTGATGAGCAGTAAAAGTGCAGCCACTATTGGTATTCTTGAATCAAATCTCAGAATCGCAGATAGGATAAAGTATATAACAAAAATCAAAAGCATGGTGCGCTCACTGAGTATCATTCTCCTGCCTCCTTCACATTGTAGTCATTATAATTCTCATCTAATATCTAAGTTCTTAACTGTTTCCTATTAAACAACTCCTAGCAGATCAAACAATGATACTACCTTGTAGGTCGTCTCAGTTTATAATAAATTTTCCTTCAAGCTCCCAGATAAGCACAGGCAAGAATATGTACACAGCAAACCTGTGCCTCATGCCTTTTAGAAAAGTGTGATCAAACAACCAGCGAAAAGTCAATTGTTAGGAATTATCTCTTTTTTTTCTCAAAATCTCATCAATACTTTTTAGCTACAGTTATTACAGATACATAATAGAGTATAAAGCCAGATTAAATGGTGTTCCAGTAGTTTTTGTAAATCCTAAGAACACTTCAAGAACATGCTCAAGATGTTGATATATTAGGAGTGGAGTTAAAGACAGATGGTTTAAATGCCCTGAGTGCGGATTTCAACTTGATAGGGATTTGAATGCAGCAAGAAATATAGCAGCATCTCCACGCTAAAGCGTTGGAGATTCATTGCGGAGTATGAAGTGAAATGGCTATGAAAAGTTTCTTGATAAAGGGAAAATAGACAGGAATGTTACGCTACCGTCAATCACCTCTTAACGAGGGTGACGTTAACGCCCAAAATCTCAATCAATAAACTCCACCTTAATACCTATTTTCTCCGCTGAATTTTTCTGTTTTCCATCACTTGTTAAAATTCTACCGTATTTCTCGGCCTGTGCTATATAAAGAGCATCATAAAGCGTAATTGACTCCTCAATCGCGATTTTCTGAGCTCTACTCATATAATTCTCCAGCGGTTCGTAGGTGATTACTTCCACAGTCTCATTTAAGGCTTTGAACATGATTTCTGCCTCTTCAGTTGAAACAACTGAGTAAATTATGCAATGCTTCCATATAGCATTGGAAACCTCTGCCAGCGCTAAGCTTAGAGAACATGTTTCAGATGCAAGATACCTCTCTACCTCCTCCCACTTCTCCTCTCTCAGAATGTATTTTGCAAGGGATGATGCATCAATTACTATCACGATCCTCCCTCACGTATTTTGCAGCACGACCCTTTTGGGTTATAGTTATGCCTTTCAACATCTCGTTTATCTCTTTTAATTTCACCCTCCTTCTATGCTCCCTTACTTTCGCTTCAATGAAACTTCTGATCTCTTCGCTCCAGTTTATGTTCATTTCTTTCATTTTATTCTTCAAGCTCTTGGGAATTCTGAAACTTACAACTTCATTTACATTCATGATTTCAAATTTGTATTACAAATATATAAACATTTGCTGATTACCATCTCAAATTCTTCAGCATTCCTAT
>CAZCRM010000060.1:6956-9150 GCA_964501085.1 uncultured Methanosarcinales archaeon
CTTAGAATAGCATTCAACCGGGTTGAGTATAACTCTGGGCTTATGCAGTTCGACTGCAGCCGAAGTTCCCATGTTGAGAACCTTCCGTCATTCAGGTATTCTTTGAACAGTTGGTCTTTCTATCAGCTTTAATTGATAGAGCTGCTTGGAATACCTGTTGCCTATGTTGCTCCAGAGTACACCTCTAAAACAAGCAGGTGTGGATTCATAGGCAACCTTAATCTGGACAGGTGTAATAATATTCTCAGACAAAGATATCCTGTTGAAGCTAAGTGCCTGAAAAATTAACAATATTTAAATTCGTTGATCTCTGGCTTAAGTACTCGCTCAAACTTCCATTTCCTGCTCAAATCCTTGGTAGCGTCTATACCCACCTTTGTACCTATACCATTATCTGAGCATGGGTCAAGAGTGCTCCCTCTCATATTGCTGTATATATAAATATCCTTATCTCCTTTCACCCTTGTTGCTATGGCAAACTCGATATCATTGGGGTCAAAAATGTTGATATCCTCATCCACAATTATCACATGCTTAACACTTCTATGGGCTTTAAACACAGCCTCAATAACTTTTTTTGCATCATAATCTTCATCCTTATGCACCTGTACCACTGCATGAAAATAACAGCATCCTCCTGGTGTAAGTACTACCTCCTTAACATCCGCCACCTTTCTCACCTCATTGAATATCAGAGGTTCATAAGGCACACCCATAAGGGTTCGGTGTTCATTGCTCGCAGGCATGATGGCATGGTAGATGTAATCCTCTACATGCATGATTTTTGTAAGATACACCACTGGTTGCTTTCTTACTATGTCATAGGTACCGCTTATATCCACAAATGGACCTTCATCCACAAGCTCTGTGGGGTGGATATATCCCTCAAGCACAATCTCAGCATGGGGTACCTTAACACCGTTCTCACACTCAAACAACTCCACAGGCTTGCCCCTGAGTGCTGATGCATAATTGAACTCTTTTCCCTCTGGTACCCTGGTAGCTGTGGCAAACAGTATCACAGGGTCTACGCCTATGGCGATTGCAACAGGCAGAGCATCACCACGTTCAGACGCTTTCTTGTAAAGATTATAGGTATGTCTGTACTCAACAAGCCTTGCAACAAGTTTATCCTTTCCAATCACACCTAACCTATGAATTGAAGCATTGCTGATTCCATCATACTCTGATACCACCACACCTGCTGTGATATAAGGATATCCATCTTTCTCAAAGTGTGTGAGTATGGGAAGTCTTGATAGATCAGGTTTCTCGATTATCTCTTTTGCTGGTGAATCTTCAACAACTATTACCTTTCCATCACCATGAAGCGAGGAAAGATACTGAGTCATTCTATCATGCTTTACGTTAAGCGCTTCTGCAAGGAGTTCTCTTGAAGCTATGAGATTCATTGCAACCTTCGCACCATTGACATTGGTGAACAGCACAGGTTGATTTCCTGCTATAGCTGAGACCTCATACATAGGTGAGAGAGGCTTACTGATCTCATTTAACCTACCTTTGGTTTTTAGGTGTTTCAGGAATCCTCTGAAACTCATTCTCTCCACCGCTTGTAAAGATTGTGGTCAATATTCAGGAGGTCAAGGGCTTTACCCACCATGAAATCAATTATATCGTCAATAGTTTCTGGTTTTGGATAAAATGCTGGGCATGCAGGGAGTATAGAAGCACCTGCTTCTATCGCCCTTTCCATATTTTTAACATGCACAAGGCTCAGAGGAGTTTCCCGTACCATAAGAACAAGCGGGCGTTTCTCCTTCAGACAAACATCAGCTGCTCTTGATATCAATGTGTCTGAGATTCCTAAGGCTATTGATGCCAGAGTCTTGGTACTGCATGGAGCAATGACCATACCTTTCGTTCTGTGAGAGCCACTTGCTATAGGTGCTGTGAAATCGTCATCAGCATATACATAATCACTCAACTTTTCAATATCATGAGAAGAATATTCAGTTTCAATCTGGATAAGCTGTTTTGCAGTGTTTGAGATTACTAAATGTGTTTTGACCTGCTTAATATTATTTAAAGTTTCAAGAAGTCGTATTCCATACTCCACACCTGATGCCCCAGTAATACCAACGATAATCTCTTTGCTCATACCTTCTTAGTATTTCCTTCTGTGTCAACTACCCCGCCCTGACGGACGGGGCTTGTCCCTCGAAGGGACGTTCGG
>CAZCRM010000061.1:0-9092 GCA_964501085.1 uncultured Methanosarcinales archaeon
AACTTCGCATCCATCTCTGCTCTTCTATAAGCATCCTTGCGTTCCCTATCTTCGATTTCTTTCATGAAAGCAAGCTTATCCTCCTTTGCTCTCAACTCACTCTCCCTTGCCTTTGCAATTGCTTCAAGCTGCTCTGGACTTAACCTGCTGTACTCCCTACCTTCAGCAATAATACGAGCAACCTCTGCACCACCTTTATCTGTAATTAAGCGAAGACGCTCAAGCTCTCTTGAATGCTCCTTATCAGCAACCTCCTGCTCAACTCCAACCTCTGCTTTCTTTGCCTCTATTCTTGCCTGCCTCCATAATCTAAACACCTCAATACCTCGTTTTGCCTCTTCAAAATCAGATTCACTTTCCTTCTGAACTATGGTTATATCTGTCTCCACATCCCTTACCTTTTGCCGCCTTTCAAACTCAAGTACCTCGCTCTTCACAGCATGCTGTGCACGTATCCCTGCTATGCCAATTCTTCCCTCACGCTCATAATCACCTTCTTTTGCAAGGGTATCAAGCTCCTTCAACTCCTCCTCTTTCTCAAATATTCTTCTTGCTTTGATGAGAGTGGCATAATCACCAAGCTCCCATTCACACGTAAATTTCAGAAGTTCAACACCCCACATCTCAAGGGTTTGCTTTAGCTGTAACTCAAGCTCATTCTCAAGCTTGAACTGAAGCTCACGATTACCATATATCTCCTCTACCTCCACACTACTTGTTTCAGGCTGCAAAACCCTTGTTAGTACCTCACTTTTTAACCTCTCATTAATATCCTCCAAGCTCAGAAACCTCTCCTCTTCTTCATTAGGAATAGCGTAGGCATACACCATAGAGAAAAACCTCTTTGGATCAGAAATCCTGTATCTCAAAAGTCCTTTTGCTGATATCTCATGCTGATCCTTTGTCCATAGTTCACCAACTTGCCAATGTGAATCCTTGGGTGAGGTATCCATCAGCACTACCTCAACATCCTTGAAATAGCTCTGAGGTTTGAGAATGCCACCAACTCTGATTTTCCCACTCTCCACAACCTCATCAACTCTGCCATTCTTCACTATTACAGCAATCTCGTTTGGAGAGAGAACAATATTCTTGTTTAGCAAACCTCTCATCTTGCTTTTTGGAAGTGTTCTGGCAATACTCTCGCTTTGCCTTCTCCAGCTATGTGATCCACTAAATACACCTTTCTTGATTACCACATCTTTTTCTATGGTTTTTTTATCATGCATAGAACGCATTTCAGAGTCTTCATCACTTGAGTTCTCTAACTTTTTATTTAAGGTGAATATCATTAACACCACCTTAATACAAATAACCTAAGGAGAATACTTATATATATCGTTTTCTATTGTATTCTATTGCAGACAGAGAGGTGATGACTATAGCAAGATCATATGCAATAAGTGCAAGAATATCAGAGGACTCAAAACAATATCTGGATAAGCTGGTAGACCTAGGAATCGCCATTAATACCTCTGAAGCAGTAAAGATTTGTATAAGATATGCCAAACAGAAAAAAATGGAGGAAGAATTATAATGGGACTCTTTAATAAGAAAATATCCCCTGAAGAACTCAAAACAAAATTATCAGTGTATGAACAGCGTTTAAGCGCCAGAGAAAACGAGCTAAAGCGCAAACTTCAGAAAGCAAGAGAAGAGGCAAAACAGGCATTAAAAGAAGGAAATGATCGTGAATACAGGGTTGCTTCTCGCAGATATAGTATGCTTGATTCTCAGATTAACACCATCAGCAGCATGGTGGAGATGGCACAAAGTATGAGTGATGTCATTGAGATGCAGCAGGGCTTGAAAGAAGTTGTGGAGATAGGTGCAGAAATGGGCAAGTATCAGAAGCAATTGGGTATTGATACCAGACAGCTTGAGAGTGCCATCACCAACATAAGAACAAGCATGGAAAAGGTTGGTGTTGCCACAACAACAATGACAGCAGCCATGGATGCTGCCATGTCAGGAAACCAGGAACTCACAGAAGTGCAGGAGTCGCTTAGAAACGAACTCATGGCAGAGCTGAGCATGGAAAAGGCAGAGAAGCAAAAGCTGGATGAGAAAATAAAAGAGGAGATGGAACAACAGGGATAGACTATACTTAACATCCACAACATGCTCTGACTGCGGGAAAAATAGTAGAAGACAATGTGTGGAGAGAAGCATGTAGTATCCCGCCTAAACCGATAAAAAACGCTGAAGTGCTGGAGCTTCCTTGGCAAAGAGGTTGTGATAGAATTAAATATCCTAATGCGTATTCTCATGCTATGATTGAGCTTACCAGCAATGAAAAAAAGGTATTATTAACCCTTGTTAAAAAGAACGAAGCTTCGCCTGAAGAACTGGCAGAAGCATGCGGGCTGAGTAAGGAAGCAGTGATGCAGTCTGCCTTTCTTCTTGCAGAAAAGTCGTTATGTAGTGTTGAAGAGAAAATCACTGAGATATACTCTCTCACAGACGAAGGGAAAGAGTATGCTCATAAAGGTTTACCAGAACGTCTGGTAATTAATTCAATAAAAGAACCAGTGTCTCTTTCTGAGCTAAAAAAGAAGTTTTCTCCACACATTCTAGGAATCGCTCTTGGATGGATGCGCAGGAAAAACTGGGCAAGAATAGAGAATGATATGCTCATTCCTCTAAGAAAAGCTGAGATTGGAGAGGATGAGAAGATTCTGCATAAGCTAAAAAACGCTCCCTCTTCAGTTGCAGAGAATTGTATAAAGGACCTGATCAAAAGAAAACTGGTTGAAAAAACTGTGAAAAAAACCAGAAAAATAGCTATAACAGAAAAAGGTAGGAGTATTGCTTCTGATTTAACCATAGAAGAGGAGATTGCCCAGCTCACACCCTCCATCATCAAGAGTGGTGCGTGGAAACATTCAAGGCTGAGACCATACAACATCCACACCCCTATAAAACCCATATATGGTGCGAAAATACATCCATATCAGCGTATCATCAATGAGATGCGCCAGATATTCCTTGAGATGGGATTTACTGAAATCAAAGGGGAGATTGTGCAGAGCGCTTTCTGGAACTTCGATGCCCTGTTTCAGCCTCAGGACCATCCTGCTAGGGAGATGCAGGATACCTTTCATCTCGCAACTGAATGCGATTTACCTGAAGAATATGTAAAATCTGTGAAGGAAATGCACGAAAATGGTGGAGGTATCTCCAGAGGCTGGGGTGGCAGATGGAGTAAGGAGGTTGCCAGAAAACAGGTGTTAAGAACCCATACCACTGCTATCACAATACAATACCTTGCTAAGCATCCAGAACCCCCTGTAAAAGCCTTCTGCATAGATAGAGTATACAGGCGAGAAGCCATGGATGCCACGCACACGCCAGAATTCGAGCAGTTAGAAGGTGTTGTTATGGATAAGGGAGTGAGCTTTAAGCATCTTTTAGGATGCCTGAAAGAATTCTACCATAGAATGGGTTTTGAGGAGGTGAGATTCAGACCAGGATATTTTCCATATACAGAGCCCAGTGTTGAGCCAGAGGTATACATAGAGAGCATGAACAAATGGGTTGAGTTAGGAGGAGCGGGTATATTCAGGAAAGAGGTCACCTTACCCTTAGGTATTAAGCATCCTGTGCTTGCCTGGGGACTTGGAGTGAGCAGGGTTGCCATGCTTTTGCTTGGACTTGATGACCTCAGGAAACTATATCAGAGCGATATTGAGTGGTTGAGAAAAAATCCAGTATTATAATCTCAAAATCCATGTGCTGCATAGGGTGCGATGATTACAAAAACAAGCGACGTGAGGATAAGTACTGCGAATAACATCACAATGGTGTTGGATAACTTCTCCACCTTTTCACCATTTTGCATCACCTTTGATAACAGAGAGGTCATGACATCACGGAACACATGCCCCCCATCCAGAGGAATCGCAGGAAGGCAGTTGAATAACCCAACATAAAAATTCATCCAGCCCACCCAAAGTAATAATGTGAGTATCCAGAATATGCTCATACCAAGAGGAGATGCCCACCCTGCGTTTTCATAGAAGTTGGTAAACATACCTGTAAATCCTGTAAGAACATCACCACCTGGTCCTCCAAATAAAGGTAAGCTAAACAGCAGAATCCATCCTGCAGGCTTAGTTAGCATGTATGGTATGCTTTTCAATCCATTCAGATAGCTTGTGGCAGGAAACTGTGCTATGCTTATACCAATAGAGTAGCTCATCGCACTCTCAGGAGCAACAGATACCCCAAGAAAGCCTTTATTGAGTTCCTTATAAGGGTATTTGGCTAGTTTAATGTTCCTGAACACAAGCATGGAAGCATTTAAGGAGGTGTTGCTTTTAACATACACGTCTACAGACTGTGCTTCATGGGTAGTACTCATGAAATCCATAAAGTCCTTTAAATCCTTTATCTCGGTATTGTTGATTCTGACCAGAATCATGCCTGGCTTGATACCAGCAGACTCAGCAGGTGAATCCTTGACCACTTTTAATATTCTCACCCCAGTAGTTGTCTGATTGCTTGCTGCCGTTATAAGATTTATATTCTTTCTAACCCCCTTATCCACAAGACTCAATGTAATATTACTTCCAGGTTTCAGGGTTTTAACATAATATATAAACTCATGGGCATTGTGTATTTTTGTACCATTGATTCCTGTAATAATCATGTTTGGTTTAACACCTGCTTTATCGGCAGGATAGCCTGGAATGACCTCTTTCACCACCACCTCACCTACTGGAGAGAGTGAAGCAAGAAGTGAGAAAAACAGGATGAACGCAATAAATGCTGTGGCAAAATTTGCCATCACACCAGAGGTGAGTATCCTGACACGCTGGCTTCTTGTTGCTATATCTATATTGTTATTCTCTTTTTTGCCGAGAAGCTGTTCTTCATCAGGTTCTGCAAAACCTCCTATGGGTATGAGGGCAAACAAGATACCCATGGATTTTACTCTCACCCCTTCAACCTTGCACAAGATAGCATGTGAGAATTCATGCACAACAAGGGTTATAATCAGGGCAATAACACCCCATACCAGTGGTATGAACTCATTAACACCAGGTATGAGAAAGATGTTTCGAGGCTGGTTGAATTTACTTGGTGGGGGAACACTCTGTGTTTTGAACGAAATTATCAGTGAGTAGTCAATGAACAGTAGAAGCAAAAACATGACAAGCATACCTGCGAGCATGGCTGGAAGCCCGATATCTGCAAAGATTCTCCATATCCTTTTATGAACCGCAAGCCTGTCAAGTAAGCTCTGACCTCTTTGGGTACGGAGCATTAAAATGGGTCCATAAGCTGTTATATTGTATCTTTTCAGTATGCCTTGTTTGTCTAAGTAACTTACCAGCAGCCAGTAAATCAAAAACACCAGTATAATAAAGTTCAGCTTCAAAACGGTCTCCTTAAACTATATATTCCATGCTACGTATAGGCGATATAATGTTTTCAATCGTATATATAACCGCTGGTAGTATGGAAGAGGCAAGAAGAATAGGAAAAGCGTTGATTGAAGAGCGTCTTGCAGCATGTGTCAATATCTTCCCTATAACCTCGATATTCAGATGGAACAATGATATAGAGGAATCTCATGAATATGGGATGTTCGTGAAGACAAATGTAGATATTAAAAAAATCGAAAAGCGTGTGAAGGAGCTTCACAGTTATGAGATACCTTGTATTGTTTCCTTGAACATACATCAAGGCTCAAAGGATTTTCTTAAATGGATAGAGGAGTCAGTAAATGAAGATTGAATGTGATACCAAACCCAACAGGTTGTTTGCACCCCAGCTTGTGGGACTTGTGTCGTCTATGGACAAGAAGGGAAAACCCAATATAGCCACCTTTGCCTGGGTAACCAGTGTTTCGGCTGATCCCCCTTATGTTGCCATCTCTGTGGGAAGAAGTAGGTACACCCATGAATGCATCACAAAAAGCAAGGAGTTTGTTCTCAACCTACCTACCATGGACATGCTTAAAGAGGTATGGTTAGCTGGTACGCTGTCTGGAAGAGATGGAGATAAGTTTGAAAAGACAGGTTTAACTCCTGAAGATTCCATTGCAGTAAAAACACCTTCTGTAAAGCAATGCGTAGCACATCTGGAATGTAAACTCATTGATTCCAAGGAGGCTGGTGACCACACCATATTCATAGGTAAGGTGGTGGCTACAGTATGCAAGATTGGAGCGGTTAAAGATGGAGTGCTTGACCTTTCACGAATAAAACCAGTATTGCATCTTGGAGGTAGCCTTTTCACTAGTACTGGCGAGGTAATCAACGCAAGAGTATAGAAATATATTTTATATGGAAGCATCATGTAACACCCATGTCAGACTTTCCATCAGAAAAGCCGGTTCTTGTGACCTGTGGTCTTCCCTATGCCAATGGTAAAGCTCATATCGGACATCTTCGAACCTATATACCAGCAGACATATTTGTGAGAGCTCTGAGAAAACAGGGTCAAGAGGTTATATTTATCTGTGGTTCAGATGCTCACGGAACACCCATTGTGGTGAATGCAGAAGAGCAGGGCGTTACACCCAAACAACTGGTAAGCAAGTACCATGATCACTTTGTTTCCATCTTTAAGGCGATAGAGGTGGAATTCAGCTATTTCGGAAACACAGACTCTCCTACTAATCATGCACGCACCAACAGCATCGTTGAAACTCTTATCAAGAAAGGATATGTTTACCCTAAGGTAATAAAGCAAGCCTACTGTAAACAATGTGAGCGCTTCCTTCCTGACAGGTATGTCAAAGGTACCTGCCCTTACTGCGGTTCAATTGCAAGAGGGGATGAATGTGACCAGGGATGCGGGAAACATCTCGAACCTGGAGAACTCAAGGATGCTGTCTGCGAGATTTGCGGAAGCAAAGCAGAGTACAGAGAGCAGGAGCATTTCTTTTTCAAGCTTTCAGCCTTTAAAGGTTTTCTGTCTGAATATCTTGATAAGCTAAGAGGTACCTCTAACGCTATAAACTATGCAAAGGAATGGGTTCATGAATTGAAGGACTGGTGTATCACAAGAAACCTTGAATGGGGTGTGAGGTTCCCAGGTCATAAAGAGCTTGTGGTGTATGTATGGGTGGATGCTCCTATAGGCTATATCTCCTTTACTGAAGAGTGGGCTGATAAGACTGGAGAGGACTGGAAAAAGTACTGGAAAGGGGATTCAAGAATCATTCATTTTATTGGAGAGGATATCACCTATCATCACTGCATTTTTTGGCCTGCGATGTTAAAAGGGGCAGGCTATACTTTGCCATGGGCTGTTGTGGCTTCAGGCATGCTGAAGATCGAGAACAAGAAGTTCTCAAAGAGCAGGGGGTATGTGGTATGGGTGGATGAAGACTATCTTGACCAGGGTTTTCATCCCGACCTTCTACGTTACTATCTTGCAAGCTATACCTCACATACCAAAGAACTGAACTTTTCATGGAAGGTGTTTCAGGAGAAGGTGAACAACGAGCTTGTTGGAACACTCGGGAATTTTCTTTACAGAACCCTTCACTTTACCTATAAAAACTTTGGGAGAGTGCCGGAAGCTGAGGTTGATTTTGATATAATTGAAAAAATAAAATCCACCATCAACAATGTAGTAAATGCTTTTGATGAATATGAGTTCAAGAAGGCTACAGATGATATGATGGAGCTTGCAGCCTTTGGTAATGCATACTTCCAGTCCAATGAGCCATGGCAGTTGATCAAGAAAGATAAAAAAGCGTGTGGGCATGTGTTGAAGAACTGCCTTCAGATAGCAAAAGCTCTTGTGATTCTGTTTGAACCCATACTTCCTATGAAAATGGAACATGCATGGAAGCAACTTGGCATGCAAGGTAATGTTCATGCAACAAGATTTAATGATGCTCTTGTTGAAATTTCTTCTGTGAAACTTGAAGCTCCAGAGATTTTGTTTTCAAAGATTGATAATAATAAAATAAAGCAGATGGAAGCCATCCTTGATAAAAGAATCAAGGAAGCAAGGTCAAAAGAAAAAGAAAAAGAAAAAGTGGTAAGTTTCGAGGAGTTTCAGAAACTTGATATCAGGGTAGGAACAGTACTCAGTGCTGAGAACATAAAAGGTTCTGATAAGCTTATTAGACTTGAGGTGGATATAGGGAAAAAGAGACAGATTGTAGCAGGTATTGCACAATCTCATACCCCAGATAAACTTGTAGGAAAACAGGTGGTGGTTCTTGCGAATATAAAACCTGTGAAGCTCTTTGGTGTGGAATCTCAAGGGATGATTCTTGCTGCTGATGAAGAAAATCCTGTACTCTTGCTACCAGAGAGAAGGGTCAAGGAAGGTACAAAAATAAAATAGAGGGGCAATGCGGATCATCGGAGGGGATGGATGCAAGATACCGATTGCCCCAATAGTATATGGGAGATAATCATTCATAAAGTTTTCGATTAGTTATATAAAGATTAAAAAAGTTGGATTAAATCCTTCAGACTTGCTACACATAATGCACCTTTCCTCTGGAAATCTGTTTTCTTGAAAATTCTGGAGATGCCGATAAACCCTATCTTTTTATTCTCTGCAAACTCAATATCTCTTAACGAATCTCCAACAAAGAATACCTCATCTGGCTTAAGCTTGTAATGCTGGAGGATGTAATCTATCTGCTTGCTTTTTTTAAAATCTGGTTTAAAACCAAAACATCCGTCTAATAAATTATCGATTTTATATAACCTTGAGTATTTTGTGATAATCTCCTGTTTTGTACTGCTGCATATGAATGTTTTAATGCTTTTATTTCTCAGATATTGTAAGGTAGGGATAACCTCTGGAAAAACGGGATGTGAAAAGATACCTTGTATCTTCTGGCGCTCAAAACTCAGAGCAACCTCTTTGTTGTTTGGATGGTTGGGAAATATCATCTCAAGCTGTCCTGCAAAATCAATACCTGTGGTTTCCAGATATCTTTTTTTAGCTTTATTCTCTGGAATGTTGTAGTTCTCCACAATGAGCTTTACCGCAAGCTGGGTAAGAAAGGGCATGGTGTTTGCTATCGTCCCATCAAAATCAAAGATTACAGCTTTTGTATTCATCAAATCTTTAAAAAGAAGAGCTAAGATAAAAATATTCTTGTTGGC
>CAZCRM010000062.1:0-8999 GCA_964501085.1 uncultured Methanosarcinales archaeon
GAAAAATGGAGTAGCTGTAAAGCTGCGCTGTAAAACTTGCATATCTTATATCCTGGGAACTCAGCTTCGCTTGGATGATATTTTAAAAGTCGTGCTACTGTTATAATTCTTCAATTATATTCTTTGCTACAAGATATATAAGATTCTCTTTCCATTCCCTTTTCATAAACATAGTATTAACAGCATTGAGAAAATCCCTTTTTGTTATGATGTTTTTCTCAAGTAAAATTCCGAATAATATCACACTGAAGCTTATCTTTTCATTTTCGCTATGCTTTTTTACAAATCGTATGTCATCTGAGATTAGTACGTCTGCTTTTGTAATTTTCAGCAGTTCAAGTGCTTCATCTTCTCCTTTGCTGAAATTTTTACCTGTTGATGTTATTTCTATTACTTCAAGCACTTCTTTTGCTGCTCTCCCAAGCTCATCTTCTATTGATGAAAGCTCTTTCAATTCCTCTGCTATTTTTTCTCCGATAATTATTCTGAAATGCTTTTGGCAGATGTCAAACAAACCACTTAACGCCAGTGACAGCACTGCACCTGTGTCGGCAACTATGGTTAACCTCATAAAAACTATCTGGTTGCAAGCCTTTTTGCCTTAAGAAGATCTTCTCTGGTTTTTTCTATTATAAAATCTATATCATCAGCATTTTTACCAAAAAGCTCTGTTAGCTCTTCTTTAGTCAGAGTACCTTTCATGTATTCCAGTACGATCTGAGACTTTAAATCTTCTATGAGATGTTTTACTTCATATGCCAGTCTTGTTCTTAACCATTCAGACGGTGAAACATGCAGTACCTTTGCCACCAATTCAACTTCTCTTTTGAGCTTTGGCTCAACTCTCAAAGCAATAGTTTCTTCTTTCATAGCTTATATATAGTGTTTGTTGTACAGGTATATCAATGTGGGGATTGTAATGGAGATTTAGTTCTATAACGTGTTAATTAAAAAACAAAGTAGAATATAACCTAAGTTATTACAAAATTGCTAAGCCCCTCTACAACTACAATGTTATATCCTGTCTCATGAACGCCATGTAGGATATCAGTAACAGGATTAAAGGAATCACTATCAGTACAACTATGTTAACCCAGTTCTGCTTTACCCAGTACCCAAGAGTGAAACCTGTATCAAAGAGACCTCGCATCTCGGTTGATCTCTTCCCTGCACCTTCATTAGACTCAATAATCTTTACACCGGGTGGTCCTGTTATGAGTTCATTAAAATGTGTGGAAGGAGACAAATACATAATATCCCGGGCAATTCTATTTCTTTTTTCCATTTTTTCAATAGAGGTGGAATCAGAAGAGACTTCAAACATCTTCTGCTCTCCTGTAATTATCCCTGCAACCGTGTATGCTATCATACCAAGCAGTAAACCCAGCACTAACCACACCGCAATGCTATAAATCAGCGAATCTGAGGGCTCTTTTGTGAAAGTGGATGCTGTAACAGAAAGTGCCAGATAGCTCAACATAAACAAAAATGCCAGCATCATAAAGACCATTATCCTGCCGATAAGCTCCCCTGATACCGAGATACCTGATACACCAAGCATCACACCTGTGGATGCTATAACCCCAATAACCACAACAAAACCGAGTGTGGTCATCATACCAATGAGCTTGCCTGTAATCACCTGATCTCTGTACACAGGATGCGTTAAAAGAACATTAAGCGAACCTGATTTTCTCTCTTTGACAATGGCATCAAATCCGAGTACGATTGCAATCAAAGGGCCAAGAAAGCTCATTTGAGATGCAAAACCCATAAAGCCCATCATGAGTGGAGAAATACCTGCAAAGGCAATTCTACCACTACTCGACATGCCAGAGATATTCTGCCCTGCTTGGTATCCATTCACCAGAAGTGCGGTCATAAATATCCCCACAATTACGTAGAACTTTGGGCTACAGAGGTTATCAGCAAACTCTTTCTGAGCTATCACAATAACATTCTCAAGATTTCTCTTCATAATTATGCCCCCTCTATCAGCTTCAGGAATACCCTCTGCAGCTCCATTCTCTCTTCCTCAAATCTGGATATAGTTCCACCCATGGATTTTACTGCATTGGCTATTTCCATGCGTACACCTAAATCCGTAAGAAGCGAGATATGATCCTTCACCTGCTCCACTGAACGAACACCATTTAGTTCCTTCAATCCATCTATAACTTTCTGAACTGGTATATCCTGAACCTCAAGTGTGTATCTCACACCTTCTTTCTCCCTGACTTTGTCCCTGAGTTCCTCCACAGAACCTATTGCAAGTAATTTGCCCCTTGCTATAACGCCTATCCTGTCACATATCTCCTCTACCTCTGCCATGCTATGGCTGCTCAGAAAAATGGTTACGCCTTTTTCCCTGCTCAGCTTTTTGATCAAATCCCGCATCATCTGTGCACCGAGAGGATCAATGCCACTTGTGGGTTCATCAAGAAAAAGTACCTCAGGTTCATTTATCAGTGCCTGGGCGAGACCAAAGCGTTTTCTCATGCCTGTGGAGAATTCGCCTATCCTCTGGTCGATGGCACTGCCAAGACCCACTAGTTCAAGCAACTCAACAATTCGCTTCTCCCTTTCCTTCTCTTTGATGTCGTATAGCTTGGCATAGAATCTGAGGTTCTGCCTGGCGGTGAGATTATCATAGAAGCCTGCTGGTTCAGGAAGAACTCCTGTAACCTCTCTTATCCTAATAACCTCTCTTACGATGTCAAAGCCTGCTACTTTGCCTGAGCCGCTTGTAGGCTCGAGCAGGCCTATCAGCATCTTCATCGTGGTGGTTTTGCCTGCTCCGTTTGGCCCTACAAAACCAAAGACCTCACCCTTTTTAACACTCAGGTTAAGTGAATCCACTGCTACAATTTCATTCTGCTTACCAAAACATTTGGTGAGATCATTTGTTTCTATAACATTTTTATCCATATTCATCTTCTCCCGAACTTACGAATTATGAGCACAAGTGCAATAATTGCCAGCACCACCATCCCGATTCCCACTATACCACTTGACCCTGATTTTTCCACATTAATTTTAATGCTTTTCTCATCGCTCTGAATATCGCCACTCTTTGCACGCATGAATATCTCTTTTACTCCTGAGCCTGCATCTGCCCTTGCTGTAATCTCAACGGGAATACTCCTTGACTCTCCTGCTTCCAGTTTTTCTATTGTTCCGAAGCTCCTGATCTGAGTGCTGATACCACTTACGTCGCTGATCTCAAGCTGCACATTCTCAAGAGCCTCATCCCCACTGTTCCTTATAGTAACCCTGATCTCTGTTGAACTGCCAGGATTCAGGGTTATCTCCCTGTAGCTTGGATAAACACTCAGGATCTGGCTTTTTTCAATACCTCTGTTGACAGTGACTTCAAGTTTCTGAGAAATGCTTTTTTCTCCACTTGCAACCCCAATAACTATAGAATAGATGCCATCGCTGGTATTAAATGCAGGTTTAACTCTCACCTTGAACTTCAGCTCACCTTTTGCTGGTAGCTCAAGTGTGGTCAGCCTCACATTATCATCGCTATCTGAGAGAAATTCTACTTTCCAGTCTTCTGGTTTGCTCAATGTCTTTAAATTCAGCCTGATCGCCTTATCATACCTGTTTTTTAACGATACGATGAATTCAGCCGTATTCTCAGGTCTTATTTCAAGACCTGCGATATCTGAGTGCATCTCAAGATATGCACTTAGCGCCTGAGAATCAAGTTCAGGATTTATGCTGATGCTTAAAGGCAAAGCGATGCTTTTGGTCCCGCTTTCCATGGATGCACCTATCAATACCTCATAATTCCCCTCACTGGTGTTGATTGGGGGAAGGGCAATAACCTCAAACTCCTGCTTGCCTTTTGCAGGAATGCTCAGCTTTGTAATCCTCTCACCGTCTGAGGAAAGCATATCAACCCCCCACCCCTCTGGCTTTGTGAGAACAGAAAGCTTCACTGTTACCCTACTGTCATATTTATTCTCCACGGTTACATCAAAGGTGACTGGAGAACCTTGATGGGTCTTTTTACCAGGAATATCTGAGTATATATCAATAGCAGGCATGGCATTTCTATCTACAGTCACTGTAAATTCTCTATATATTATATCATAATTTGTTACATACTCGCCAAAAGGTTTGAAGCCAGCTCGTATCAGGTAGGCACCATCGCTGGTATTGGAAGGCACACGCACTCTCAAAACAACTTTCTTCGAAGCTGTTGAGTCTGCAGGAAAGGTTATCTGGCTGATCTGATTATTATCTATATAATAACCTGCAAGCCAGTTGTCGGGTTTTTTGTTTATGTAAAGCGCAACTGATACGCTTTCAGTGGTATTATAGCCTTTCTTTAGAGTGATGGTAAACTCAACAGTATCGCCAGGACGAATAACCTTACCGGTTATGTCAGTGGTGGCTGTGATAGGGGAGAACTCGGCACTGGCTAAGGGTATTATTAACGCTATTGCCAGAATTCCAAGGGTTATGGATGTTTTTTGTGTTTGCATCCTAACTCACCCATAGTGAAACAGCTTAAATATGTAATGTGGAACAATTGTTCCAAAAAATGGAATCGCTATCTTGAGACTGATTATAGTTATTTTTTTATCCAAGTGCTTTTTGCTCATGTACTTATATCCTTCCTTAGAAATGCTATGAAAGCTGTGATAAGTAAGATAATCGGGGTCACTATTAGCACTGTTAAGTTCATCCAGAACTCGCTGAACCACTGAGCTAAGGTAAAGCGGGTGTCCAATATTCCTTTGATATTAGATTCTATTCCTGGCCCTCCCCAAGCTAAGTTAGTCTTGCCTGCAATAACCTCAGCGTAGTGATGCATCGGTGATATGTTGGAAATTTTTGCAATAATTTCCCATCCGTTACTATCTACTGTTAAGGTCTGCCCTGAAAGCAGGAAAAATGCTATAACTATCTTAGTAAAAACAATAGAAAGACCAAGCCAAATGACAACATTGTATATGAGCGAATCGGCTGCATCTTTTACCACAATTGAAAGGAGAACGCTGATGCCAAGGAATATTAGTGTATAAAGAAACGTGAATAATATATACAGGGCTATTCTGGTTAGTTCCATAATGCTTACCGCTTCTCCGAGAAGAAACAGCAATGTTCCAACCGATACGGCTGCTGAGACAAAAAGAACAAGGAATAACGTCAGCGTAGAGCCGAGTAACTTACCCAAGATGATAGTATCTCGAAAAACTGGATGTGTTAGAAGAACATTCAGTGAACCTGATCTCTGTTCTTTTATCACAGCATCAAAGCCCAGACCAATGCCTATCAGCGGAGCAAACCACGTCATAATTCCAGCAAGACCTTTTAGTCCCAACATAAGAACTGATGTTGTTTCTCCCCCCATTCTGCTCAGGCGTTCTGTCGCCAAGCCCTGTTGGTAGCTAAAAACGAATATTACCAGTGTGAAAGTAGCAAGTAATGCTAAAAATACAGGGCTACAGAGATTATCCACAAATTCTTTCTGAGCAATTGTTACTACATTCTTAAAGTTATTATTCATGATTTTCACCATGTTATGTCCTTACGAAGGAAAGCTACAAATGAGATAATGAAAAGCAGTGTTGGCATAACTACAAGTACCACAAGGTTTGTCCAGTAGTAATTAAACCAGTCCCTTATTGTGTGTTTAGTGTCAAAAACTCCTAAGCTAATCTTTTCACCAGTCATAACGTTAACACTACCTACACTTATCCCTGGAACACCTACTACAGCCTCTGCATAATGATATATTGGTGAAAGCTTTTGAAGATCACCGTTAAGTGCACGTGCCTCATGGTTGTTGTCTAAGTCAAGGATAGATTGCCCTGTTGCAATAGAAGCAGCCACTGAGGTGATTGCCCCAAATACTATTACCAGATTAATCCATGCTGCAATACCATAGATAAATGAATTAGTTGAACTGCTTGAAAATATTGATATCAAAACTCCTAAAGCCAGAAAGCCAGTGAGATAAATAAAAGTTATACCAGCAAAAATAAGTACTCTGCTTAATTCCATTAAGTGAACCTCTATGCCTGTGAGAACAAGCATGGTTCCAACTGAAGCAATAACTGATATGAATACCACTAAGGCAAGGGTCACCAGTCCTCCTGCTATTTTTCCTGCTATGATACTATCTCGAAAAACAGGGTGCGTCAGGAGAACATTTAATGATGCCGATTTTCGCTCTTTAACAACAGCATCAAAACCGAGAGCAATACCTACTAAGGGCAGGAAAAGCCCTATAATCTGGGCAACATCAAGAAAACCCTGCTCAAATATATTTAATCCATATTTTCCTGACAGAACGCTAAAAGAAAATATAATCAGCGTAAACATCGAAAGCAGAACTCTAAACCTCGAACTCCAGAGGTTGTCAGCGAATTCCTTTTGGGCGATTACAAATACATTTTCAATATTCTGTTTCATCCAGTTCTCCTTAAAATTATTATAACAGTTAATGCAATTACTGAAAATAGAAAATTAAAACCAGGTGCTTTAGGTGTATCTGTTGCAGGTACTGCTGTTGCTGTAATTTTTGTTCCTGATAGTTGAGTGTTCTCTTTAACAGTGACTAATTTGCTTGCATCTCTATAACCATCTTTGGTGACATTTAACAGATACCTGCCCGGTCTCTTAAAACTATACTTTAGATGACCTGTTTCATTGGTTTTGCCTATCTCTTTACCATTAAGAAAGATTGTTGCATTTTCAACAGGTTTTGACATGGACTTGACTTCAATAACAAATTCTTCTCCCTGCTGAACCGATGAAGGGGCATGAATCGACATAACCTCGTCGTACCCGCTGAACTTTATCACGAGGAGATCATTCTTGTCAATTGAATTAACCAGCAACCTGCTACCATCCGGACTCCAATCACCAACTTCGTAATTGAATTGATCATTCGAAGTAATTTGCACACGCTCAGTGCCGTCAGGTCTTGCTATAAACACCTCTCTTGTAAAAGTATCTTCCTTGGGCCAGAATTTACTATGATCAACGTCTTTCCCCGTCTTTTTATCGACTGCAGAGGAAAAGGCAATATAGTCGCCAGAGGGATGCCAGACATACTTAAAAACGGTTAATGCAATGGTGGCTCTGCCACTTCCATCCGGATTAATCGTATAGAGATTATCATTTTCTACAAACGCTATTTTATCACTTTTTGGACTCCAGCTTGCACTAATAGCCTTTTTTCCAGTAACTTCTGAAAGCAATTTCTGATTTTTCCCATCAGAATCTGCTACATAGAGCTTGGAAATTACTTTTTCACCATTATAGGTAGAGGAAGTAAATAATATTCTTCGTCCATCTGGGCTTAAACTAAAAATATCATCAACAATTCTATTATCGCCATTTATGATCTTAGCCGTACCGGTTCCATCCACGTTTACAGCATAAACACTTCTGTTTAATGTATAAAAAATCTTGCTATCATCAGGACTCCAAATAATGGTTCTAGCATAAATGTGGTCGACTCCTTGTTCAAGCTGTTTCAATCCTGTTCCATCCTCGTTTATTACCCACAGATTCTTACCGTTGAAAGCAATTTTTTTCCCATCGTGACTCCACACGGGATTCCACACATTAGTTTCAATGGATTCATTAGTAAGTTGCCGCAGAATGAAGCCGTTCTTATCTACTAAGTAAAGCTGGCTCTTCATGGGGTCGAAGCCCATAACAACAAGTGCCTTTGTTCCATCAGGGCTCCAGCTAAAATCCCGCTGCCATCTGATATTCAATATATTCTCTCTTATTGTATCAACTGTGGTAAGATTCTCTCCAACAACTTTGTATAAAGCACCATCAGGATCTGCAATCACAAAGAAATCTCTTACCCTGAAGATATTCGTGGGTATAACAATCCTATTTCCGTCAGGGCTCCATGAGCCTAAATGCATATCAAGCGATTTGTTTCTTGTATTATTAAGAGTTGAAGCGATTTCTTTCATATCGCTTCCGTCTGCATTCAGAACATAAACAGCAGTTAGCCCAACATCTCTATATGGTCTGATAGCTGAGACTATTAAAAGCCTGCTTCCATCAGGGCTCCATGAGCCAGCCAAAATTCTCTGTGTAGCATCTATATTGGCAATTTTAGCTAGGCTATAGTAGTGGGGGTCTATTATATTTGAAAGTGATGTGATACTTTCGATGTTTATAGATTTATTTATTCTCTCATTTATTTCAAGCGAATTGGCTGAAGCTACTAGTACAGTTGTTACTACTATGAATAAGAAACTTAGTTTTAAGACTTTTCTTATACTGATATTGTTAATAGTGTTATTCATAGGTTTATTGGTTTTATTTTTCATATATGCCTGCGTATTTTTGTTTTGATATTATCTAAAATCTAAAATAAAAAATAAAATTTTTTGAAACTTTTATTATAGCCAGTTACGAGCTATGAAGAACTGATAGCCATAGTATGTATTTCCATAGTCATTGACGAACTTGAAGTATACCGGGGGGTTCGATACAATTCCTGTGCCAGCATTGCCATATCTATAGCTTACCCGTTCTACGAAGTTTCCATATTGGTCTTCTGCATACCCAGCAGTACCGCTAGTGTAGGCATTAGCTTCTATGAACTGGTCTATTTCATCGCCTGAATTAACGCTGCATTTGAACCAGTCAGCATCACTTCCAGGAGAAGTATCTGCCTGATATACAAGCGATATACCATAGTCCGGACAAATAATAGTATACGCTCCAGACTTATAATTACTTACATCAGGTGGTTCTACTATTACATCTGCACTTGCTGCTGCCAACCCAATAAAGATATTAAGGGTAATCATCACTGCCATTACTGCTGATCCAGTTCTCTTTGACTTTACCATATTTCACCTCCTTTTTCATTTACTCTGGAGGCAAAACCAAGTAAGCTTTAAATATCTTCAAAGCCTAACCTAATTTTGCCTCCGGGCAAGTCCTAGGGGTTCAATGTTCCTGGGAGGTTCAGTTGAACCCCTACGACTTCTATATCGTCT
>CAZCRM010000063.1:0-8882 GCA_964501085.1 uncultured Methanosarcinales archaeon
ATCATGGAGATGATATAATGCAAATGGCACCACAAATGGGATATGACAGGGCAATAACAGTGTTTAGCCCTGATGGAAGACTGTTTCAGGTGGAGTATGCTCGAGAAGCAGTCAAGCGAGGTACCACCGCAATAGGGATAAAAGCAACAGATGGTGTGGCTTTATTGGTGGATAAACGGGTTACTAGCAGGCTTCTAGAAGCAGATTCTATAGAAAAGATATTTCAAATCGATGATCATATAGGCGCAGCCACTTCTGGATTAGTGGCTGATGCAAGAGCGCTAATAGATCGAGCAAGGGTAGAGGCTCAGATCAACAAGGTTACCTATGATGAACCCATTGATGTTGAGACCCTATCCAAAAAGATATGCGATTTTAAGCAGACCTATACGCAGTATGGGGGTGTAAGACCCTTCGGAACCGCACTGCTCATAGCAGGAGTGGATGATCACAATGCCAGACTTTTTGAAACTGATCCAAGTGGCGCTCTTCTTGCATACAAGGCTACAGGCATAGGTTCTGGCAGAAGTGAAACCATGGAGGTATTCGAGAAAAAGTACAGGGATGACATCACACTTGAGGAAGCCATTCTTCTCGGTCTTGAAGCTCTCCACAACACAGGTGAGGATGTGCTTAATGTTTCAACGATTGAAATCGGAGTTATAGAGCTATCAACCAGAAAATTCAGAAAACTTTCTGATGCTGAAGTGAAGAGATATGTGGAGCAAGCCAAAGAGATGTATGCAGAGGAAGACAAGAAAAAGAAGTAAGGAAATATGGTTACCCTAGATGAAGCTGTAGTGGCACGTCTTAAGACTCACGGCAAAACGTTTGAGGTTCTTGTTGATCCTGAGGGAGCACTGGATTTTAAGAGAGGGGGAAATGTAAAGATAGAGGACATTCTGGCAGTGGAAGATGTTTTCTCAGACGCAAGAAATGGGGAGAGACCAGCAGAACGGGATATCCTCAATGCCTTTGGAAGCAAGGATATTGTTGAAATAGCAAAGAAAATCATTCTTGAAGGTGAGATTCAGCTCACTACAGAGCAGAGAAGGAAGATACAGGAAGAAAAGAAGAAACGGGTTATCAGCATTATAGTCAGGAATGCCATAAATCCCCAGACAAAGACACCCCATCCTCCTGCCAGGATAGAGGCTGCCATGAATGAAGCAGGTGTTCATATCGACCCCATGAAGAGCGTGGATGAACTGGTAAACATAACCATGAAGGCTATAAGACCCATCATACCCATACGTTTTGAGGAGGTCAAGATTGCCATAAAGATACCCTCTGAATATGCTGCAAAAGCATACGGTAGTGTTGCAAATTTCGGAAATCTCGTTAAGCAGGAATGGCAGAACGATGGCTCATGGATAGGAGTGGTTTCCATACCTGCTGGAATGCAGGATGAATTATATCACTTATTGAACAAGCTAACAAAGGGCAATGTAGAAACCAAACTTATAAAGTGATATAAATGGAGAAGAAATTAGTGGTTCCAGGGGATATGCTATCAGATAATCCAAGATTAGCTGATGAAGGTACATATGTAGAGGATGGCAAGGTTTTTTCTTCTTTCTTTGGTGTAGCATCACTGAAAAATCATATAAAGGTGGTGCCCTTATCAGGCAAGTACATACCAAAAACAGGAGATATGGTGATAGGCATAATAAAGGATATTACCCTTTTCAACTGGATTGTGGATATTCGTTCACCCTATGAAGGATTGCTACACGTATCAGAGTACCCAAAATACATTGATAATGCTGACATGTCTAAACATCTTAAGGTGGGTGATGCCATAATTGCTCAGGTAAAGGATGTGGATGCTTCCATGAAGGTTGAATTAACCATGAACGAAAAGTCAAAACAGATTGAACATGGACGTATTGTTGAAGTAACTCCCTCAAAGGTAGCAAGGTTAATAGGGCGTGGGGGTTCGATGATTGCCTTGCTGAAAAACGAAACTAATTGTAATATCTTTATCGGACAGAATGGCAGGATATGGGTTACTGGCAAGGATAAAGATGTAGAGCTTGCAGTGAAAGCCATATTCAAGGTTGAAAGAGAGACTCATATCTCCGGTCTTACCGACAGAATCACCAGATTTTTAAAGGAAGAGAAAGGTGAAAAAGGTGAAAAAATTGAAGAAAAAGAAAAAAAGAAAATTGAGGAAGAGCAAAGACCAGGAGGAATTCTTGACGAGTTACTTGGGGAATAATTAGAAGAGAGGTATTCTATGAACGAGGAAATAAAATTGATTGAAAATGGTGTACGTCTGGATGGCAGAAGGCCTGATGAACTGAGACCCATCAAGATTAAAGTGGGTATTTTAAACAGAGCAGATGGGTCATGTTATCTTGAGATGGGGGAGAATAAGGTGGTTGCTGCGGTGTATGGTCCCAGAGAAGTTCATCCTCGCCATATGCAGAAATCAACCAGTGCAGTGGTGAGATACAAGTATAATATGGCATCCTTCTCTGTTGAAGAGCGTAAGCGTCCTGGACCTGATAGAAGAAGCATCGAGGTATCAAAGGTGAGCAGGGAAGCTTTAGAACCCGTAATATTTCAGGAGTACTTCCCCCGCTCTGCCATTGATATCTTTGTTGAGGTGCTTCAGGCAGATGCTGGTACTAGGACAGCTGGAATCAATGCAGCTTCAATAGCTCTTGCAGATGCAGGTATTCCCATGAGAAGCCTTGTCTCTGCCTGTGCTGTTGGAAAGATCAACGACACCTTAGTGCTTGATCTGAACAAGATGGAGGACAACTATGGGCAGGCAGACATGCCAGTTGCCATGACTCCAAAAGGAGAGATCACATTACTGCAGATGGATGGGCATCTTACCAGAGATGAATTCAGGGAAGCCCTTGAGATGGCAAAGAAAGGATGCATGGCAATATATGAGATGCAGAAAGCTGCTCTCATAGAGAAATACTCTCCGCAGGTAGAGGAGGATATGGATGAATAATGAGGTAATGGCAGAACTTCGCAAGGATTATATCTATAATCTCATCATCAAGGGAGAACGTGAGGATGGAAGGGCGTTCGATGAGTACAGAGAGATTAACATAGAAACCAACGTTATCAGTAAAGCAGAGGGGTCAGCAAGAGTTCGGTTAGGAGATACCGAGGTTGTGGTAGGCATAAAAATACAGCCAGGTGTGCCTTTTCCTGACGCTCCTGATCAGGGTGTAATCATCACCAACCTCGAACTTATTCCCATGGCATCACCAGTATTTGAACCAGGTCCTCCTAACGAAGATGCGATTGAGCTTGCAAGAGTGGTGGACAGGGGTATCAGGGAATCAAAAGCTATTGATCTCTCAAAGCTGTGCATCGAAGCTGGAGAGAAGGTATGGATGGTGTATATCGATATACATGTGCTGGATGATGGAGGAAATATCATGGATGCCTCCTCTCTTGGCGCGATAGCAGCTCTACTGACTTCTAAGATACCTGCGAAACGCTATGATCTGGGAGAGGATATGGATATGCCCATGAGAGATGTCCCTGTAGCTGTTACATCAGTGGAGATAGGTGGCACTATAATGGTCGACCCATCCTTAAATGAAGAGAGTGTGGCTGGATGCAGGTTAACCGTGATCACCAATCAGGAGGGTGCCATCTCTGGCATACAGAAGAGCGGTCCAGGCTCGCTCACCATGGAACAGATAGATTATATAGTAGATATGGCAATTGAGAAAGCAAAAGAGACAAGAGAGA
This sequence comes from uncultured Methanosarcinales archaeon, assembly GCA_964501085.1. GTDB lineage: Archaea > Halobacteriota > Methanosarcinia > Methanosarcinales > Methanoperedenaceae > CAZCRM01. Next base: position 3,727 of record CAZCRM010000063.1, read on the forward strand.
AATTTCTGGAGATATAATTATGGCGCAAGGTAGAGAGAAAGGAAAAAAAACCCGATCTGCTGGCAGGTTTGGTGTCAGGTATGGTACCAAAAACAGAAGACTTGTGGCTGATATTGAAGAGAAGATGCGTGCTAAGCATGTATGTTCAAAATGCGGTGCTAAAAAGGTGAGGAGAATTTCCACAGGGATATGGCAATGCTCCAAGTGTGGTTTCACCTTTGCAGGTGGTACCTATATCCCCCAGACTTCAGCTCATCTTACTGTTATGAGGGCTATTCAGGGTGTGAAGATTAAAGAAGAGGAGGGAGAGCATGGGGTATAGATGTACCAGATGCAGGAGACCTGTAGAGATAGATTATGGGTACGCTGGAATACGCTGTCCTTTCTGCGGTCACAGGGTGGTTATCAAGGAGAGACCTGTGCTTGTGAAACGTGTCAAGGCTGAATGATCATCACCACAGGACGTAAACCCTCTCCTAAAACACGTAGTTTCTGCAAGCATCTCTCTATTTTTACAGGAAGCATGTATGTTACTCGGGGAAAGAAAAGTTTTTCAGCCTTTGCAGGCATACCATATTTACTTCGTGTGGGAGAATACAGAGGAAACCCTGGAAAGTTTGATTTTTTTCTGAGAGGCAAACCTTTTCTATCCATAAAAGCAAGTGTTTCCCTTGATAAAAAAGCCAAGCCGGGAAAAAAACCTGTCATTGAAGGAACCACAAAGCTGGCTTTTGCTTTAAGTAAAGCCACAGGGTTTGAGATCGGTAAACCTTCAGAAAGAATTATACGGGTAAATGAAGAGCGTATTGAGTTTGTGGATAAGGGCATACCCTATATCGTGCTAAGGCTAAAAAAGGGTGAGGGTGTTGTTTTTCTGGAAGAAGGAGATTACCTCTTTAAGAACAAGAATAGCTGAACTTGAGGAAGAGAACAGGAAGCTCTCGCTGTTACTTGAGAAAAAGGATGAGAAGGTAAGAAAAATTATAACATCTGAACAGGAGGCTCGCCATGAATTAAATGTATGCAGGAATAAGCTCTCCACTCTTGAGAATGAGGTTAAAAAACTCAAAAAAGAGAAAGAAGATAAGCCAAGATTTCGTTTTTCTGGGATTCTGTCAAAAAACAGGCTTGAGGAGGTTATTTTTTTACTGAATTCAATTGAATCAAAGACTGCTTTCCTATTAACAATAGCTCTTGCCAGAGGTGATTCACTTGAAAATGCGCCAGAGAGTGTGAGAGCTTTGATGGATAGCGATGCTTTATATCTCGTAGAGAAAATAGAATCTTCCACGGGTAAGGTAATCTTTTATGCAGATAATGTTATTAGAGTTGTTTTCATTCCTCTTTTTCCTATATTGCAATCAGAATATATTGTTGACACACACTTCCATATAGAAGCTCTGAAGAATAATATCAGAAATAAAGCTATGGTGCTTAATGCTCATGCAGGTGAGACGTTTGTTGGGGTAATGGAGAATGAGGGTTTTGTTGAGCATGAAATCATAAGAAGTAGCGTCATGGGAAAGCATTCAAAGGGTGGATGGAGTCAGAAGCGGTTTGAGAGACTGGTTGAAGAGGATGTGAAGCATCATGCTGATAAGGTAAGAGATGCTCTTATAAAAATGTATGATAAATACGATGTGAGATATATTATTGCAGGGGGTGAGGCAAAACTGGTAAGGATGATTTTAGAAGGTAGAGAGTATATAACTAAAAGCATGGCTCAGGTTGTGAATGTTGAAGAGATGCTCAGGGAGGTTATGGCTGTGAGATGGTACGGGATATGATTATAATATTGGTAATGTTAGAATCTTCAATCCTATAATTAGATAGATAATCGCTGTTATGGCTACTATAATCATGCCTTTTTTTACTGTTTTACTGATAACATAACCCGCCCATATGGTGAAAATAAAACCAGACCATATAAGCACAAGCTGTATATGGTTTATGGTTTCAAAATCTACTGCGAACTCCCATACCTTTCCAAAGAGTTCTCCTATCTTTGATAGTATGAAAAAAATACCTTTCAGCAATCTGAAGGTGTTCTCAGCCAGATAAACAGATAAACTAAAAGGAAGAAATGCATAAGAAAGCTCTGCGAATCTCTTCATTGCTCTGTCTTGAAATAAAGCCTTTGTTAGAAGATAGCCTAGACCAAATGCGCTCAGGGTGATAAGGGCGAATATTATGATAGCCCATATATTTCTCCAGTACAGATCAAGAAAGGTTACCGAATCTACGGGAAGGGTTGCCTTCACAAAATTGATCACAGCATTCCTGAACTCAAATCGTTCCATTCCCATGACAAAAAGGAAGATAACAATTATGCTATGTATTAAATAAGCCTCATCCAAATGTTTTTTGGGTTTGATGATATCTGCACCAGGCATTCTCGGACTTATCCTTATATTATGTTTTGAACATGATTTCACACACTCCATACACATGATGCAGAAGTTGTTTCTTTCCATTATCTGAGGGAACTCGCCCATAGGACATGCCTTCCCTTCCTGATTGCCCATAATACACTCCTTTATCTCATGCTCATGGCATGTTTTTCTTGATTTACACCTAAGCTCTATAGAGGAGAGCATGGAGAATATTCCAAGAACAAGCCCTATAGGGCAGATATAACGACAAAAACTTCGTTTTTCAAACACCATACTCATAGCAACAGCAAGTCCTGTGAAGAATAGGAGGAGATACGCTGTACTTACTGGATTTCTGGTGAACATGAAAAGATGACGTTCTGTTGCAAAAATAAAAAGGAAAAGAATTATAGCTATCCAGAGATTTCTATACTTTTCAGGATATTTTTTATTCAAGGAGAAAAGTGATTGAACCCAATCACCTACAGCGCCAATAGGGCATGCAAAACACCACAGTCTTCCCAGCAGTATAATGGTGAAAATAAGCATGGGATGCCAGATATCCCATATCATGGTTGTAGCAAAGGGTATACCACCTGCAAACCTAAGATCTGGTTCGCTTGAAAGACCAAAATAGATTATAATTACAAGGAAAACAAAAAAAATTAAGTTAACTACAGGCTTGAAGAAGTTATTCTTCACAAGTTTCCTGAAGAAGTAAACCTCTAAAAGGTCGGGTTTTTTAGCTTCATCCATACAACCTCAGATCAAAACTGGAAAATAGGGAAGAAGTTTTGCCTGAAGATATCTATCTATCCCGAAAAGCATCATCAATCCTACTATTATCAGCACTAGACCAGAGAGTTTTTTAAATAAAGCTCCCCGTTTCATAAACCACTCCACTCTTTTAGATATACCTTTTCCTGAGTACGCTATGATAAGCATGGGTATGCCTACACCAAGGGAATACACAAGCAGGAGAACAGCACCATGTAACATATTACCTATGCTTGTTGAGCTCTCTGCCACAAAGGCAAGCACTGCTCCTAAGATAGGTCCAACACACGGAATCCAGACTATACCCAATGAAAGACCTAGAAAAAACCCACCTAATATGCCTTCATTTTGATTATTACCATGTAATGGCAAGTGATTAACAATATAGCTTGAAAGCTTGACATACTCCTGATTTATATCATCATCAAACAATATCACACCCATACCTATAATAAAAAATATGGCAAACCAGCGCAAACGCTCAGCAATAGAAGCGAAAGAAGTGATGGCAGAGACCAGCACACCCATCAGTGTGAAGGTTATGGACATCCCTACCACTATTGCTAAAGGTCTAAGCTTGCTACCAATAGAGCCTGATAGTACAGCAGGCAGTATGGGAAGAACACAGGGGGTAATTACTGTAGCTATGCCTGCAATAAAAACCAGTATTATGGATGGTGCTGTGGGCATTTATCTTGCTATAGCATCTATATACTCTTTATCTACATGAACCTTTGCCACATCGCCTGTAATTCTTATAATCATCACATTCCCTTTAACAACTGGATTATATTTATCAAAACCAGAAGGAATGGCGTTATAATCCGTTATATTGTATGCGATTACAAGCTCAGCACCACCATCAACAGGGGTGATGCTCCAGTAATTCATGTCTGAAAAATTGTTTTTCTGTAGGGTTACAAGAGCCACACCAGTATTTTCATAATCCACAGCATCAAGTAATGGTTTATATATATCATATGAGGTAGGCATGCTCTTGGGGTCTCTCATCAGCTTCAGAACATTATCCACGTTCTGAGTATGCCCATAGATAAGTGGCCTTGTGTATACGATATTTTTCATGCCCTGCTCTGACCTTGGCATTATAGTTGTGTCCTTTGTACTATCATAGCCCAGATCATGAAGCTCGATCCATGAAGAGGGGCTGAAATCTGCGCTATACATACCTACTATCTTTTTACCATAAAAATCGTCGCCTCTTGACATTGCAATTACATATTCTTCAAGCTGGGTTCCGATAAGCAGTTTGTTATTGATAAAATACGCTCTGATAGCTCCTGCAGGCGTGAGATTCAAACCATCACCAAGAGAATTGAAGTTTTCAGGAAGTGAATATCTCGAGAGGTCAGGCTTTGGAGTTGGTGTTATTTCCGATTTCGGTGAAAGGATGGGTATGTAATTATTGCTAACAGGAGGAGTGTTTGTTCCCGTGCCATATTTACTGTATTCTGCGTCGATTTTTGCCCTAGCTTCTTTAAGGCTAATACCTTTTGCAAGATATTCCTGAAGCTTGATAACCTCTCCAATACATATATCACAGAACGAGGCATGGTCATCATATGTCCAGTCATCATGAATATAGCAGTCACGTAAAAACCTGTGTCCAGAATGTCCTCCACATCCACAGTAACATGGTATCTGCTCAAGAATATCAGGATGTTCTGTGGCATATCTATAAGCTTTTAAGGTCAGAGGATTGGTATAGGCATAGCTTGGAAGTTTTATTTCTGATGATGTTTCATCCGAGTTTCCCGAATGCAGGACAATAGCTCCTGCAAGAATGATTATCCCTACAATTCCAATGATTAGAAAACTATTTCTTTTCTTGGAACTTCTTTTATGTTTCATTCTGCGTTTCATCTTTTACCTCATTGTTTACAATGGATGTAAAGTGATATAAGGATTATGGTATCATTGTGTAGATTCTACAGTTGGTTCTCATGAAATCAATCGGGGATAGATAAATAAAGTTCATCATTCTTCCAT
>CAZCRM010000064.1:0-7039 GCA_964501085.1 uncultured Methanosarcinales archaeon
CTTCAGATGACATATGCTTTTTTACTTCATATATTCGATTTCTACCCATAGATTATAGTTTTCCGTCAAACTTATGATAAAATTATTGAACCAAATCAATAGCAACCAAGACTATCATAGTGTAAAAACCTACCTGATGTAATCAGGAAAACTATAAATTATGTAATTTTAGTATAAAAAGTTTAGCACAAAACAATAAAATGGATACCTTCAAGTACTGCTAACTCAATAAAGTTTATAAACTCAAAGAGTATGTGAAAAATACCATGGAGGATTACTGAAATGCCAAGAAAACCGGGAAGAATGTACAGAAACATCACCCAGCGTTCATATACAAGGCGTGAATACATGGGTGGAATTCCAGGAAGCAAGATTGTTACCTTTGATATGGGCAATCCAAGAGAAGAATTCCCTGTAAAGCTCTCCTTGATAGCCAAAGAAGCCTGCCAAATTCGACATAATGCTCTTGAAGCCGCACGAATCGCAGCAAACAAAGTCCTGCTTAGCTCTGTGGGACAGACAAACTATTATCTTAAGATAAGAGTGTATCCCCATGAGGTTTTAAGGGAAAACAAACAGGCTACAGGCGCTGGTGCAGACAGGGTTTCCCAAGGCATGCGTCAGGCGTTTGGAAAGGCGGTTGGTACTGCAGCGAGGGTTAAAGCAGGTCAAAAAATCATGACATTATCTGTAAACCCTACCCATTTTCAACAGGCTAAGAAATCACTGATGTCAGCAGGCTATAAACTGCCCACTCCAGTCAGAATAGAGGTGGAAAAAGGCAAAGAACTGATTTCGGGTTGAATCATGAAAGATTATATTGTATACCTCGATAGAGCATTAACTCAGATACCTGAAATCAAAGGCTCAGGCGAGCGATTTGTGGTTCCAGAGCCCAAACTGCTCATAGAGGGAAAAACCACTGTACTGGAAAACTTTGGCAGCATAGCCAGCAAATTAAATCGTGAGCCTGAGCATCTGTTCAAGTATCTTTTGCGAGAGCTTGGTACAGCAGCCAAGCTGGAGGGTTCTAGAGCGATCTTTCAGGGAAGGTTCACCACAGAGGTTATTTCTACTGCAATCGATACATACACCAAAGAGTATGTGATATGCTCAGAGTGCGGACGCCCTGACACCCACCTGATAAAAAGCGACAGGATTCTTATGCTGAGATGCGATGCATGTGGTGCCCACAGACCTGTCAGGAAACGACAGGTATTTGCAGCAAAACAGCATAATAATATTCTGGAAGAGGGAAAGGTCTATGAGATTAGAATCGATGCACAAGGAAGTAAAGGGGATGGCATCGCCAAGAAGGATAAATACACAATCTATGTACCGAACACCTCTAAAGGGGATATTGTGATGGTAAGAATCAAAAAGATTTCAGGAAATATGGCATTTGCAGAGCTGGTTGAGAAGAAATAATTTTTTTAAAAATGTCTGAACTGAGATATACAGTTTCGATGCCATTCAAGAGGAGGGGGAAAGAGGTGCTTAAGGAGAGTGAGTTCATTCTTGCACTATCCATTGACCTCAACTGGTTCGATCCTGAGCAGGCAAAGAACATTCTTGGATATGCTCAGAAAGCTGGACTTATAAGAAAGGAAGGTGAATACATTCGTCCTACATTTGATATATCCTCTGTTGAGATACCTTCTGGCTTTAAACCTGATGAGAAAAAAATCATTGATGAGAAAAAAACCATCTTTGACAGAACCATTGAGAGAATCATGCACAGCACAGGTATGGACAAACGTAAGGTCATAGCCCTAATAAACAAAAAACATGAAGAGCTATGCAAACTCGTGGAGATTGAAGTGAGTGCCATCCTTGTAGCCATGGAGCATGGGGTAGAGGTAAATGATTTAATTGATGAGGAATATGTAGCTTTAGTTAATTCTTCGCCTTCTTAGTAAAAAGCTCGATGAATTCATCACATTGCTTTATAATATCACGTATCGCCTTTTTGATCACTTCCACAGGATCAGCACCATCTGTCCTTACAAACAGTACAGGGTCGCTGATTGTTGGATGCTCAATATCATAGGTTGCAATCTCAACATGCTCATTATTGAGCAGGGTTGTCTTGAGAAGGTTCATTAAAGTATGGGTTTCCCCAGCTATCTTCATGTTAATCTCGTTCTCTTTTTTAGATAATATTGTGACCTCCATATTATCACCTATATAATACCTGTTCCATAGTGCGAAGATAACTTTCTGGTCTCTACTCTTCCACACGCTGGACATTTAAGTTTACCATTATCTATTCTTAATACTGTCCTGCAGTTGCCACAGTAAGCCTTCATAACACCTAACTCTCTTCTCATGGTTGAAAGACGCATATTCTTAATATCTATGACCTCTGCCTTCACAATGTCAAGTGGAGCAAATTCATTACACATATCCTTTACATACGCATCCTTCACATTTGAAACATGAATCACTGCGTTTTCAAGATTGACGATTTCCCTCTCCCCTTTACCTTTAATTCGAGCGATTTCAACCATGGCATAGGAATCCTTCACATCCATCACCCTGCCAATCACGATATCCCCTTCATGCAGATAAACAGGTGTGTTGGTAACAGGGGATACCATGATGGTTCGCTCTTTCTCGTTTATCTTCACAACACCTATAACCGAGGCATAGATGTTTCCTTTAGCCTCAAAACACCCATTCTTAGCGGTGAACTCCTCTGAAGTCCCTATCAAATCACCTGGCAAAACAAACCTGCCAGTTTCTTCTTCCTGCTCCTGCTGCTCTGGTTTTTCTTCGTTATTATTAATCTCTTCCTGTTCTTTTAACCTTCTTCTATTAGTGATTTTCTTTCTCCTTATTCTAATAGCGATCCCTCTATCTTTCATTTTTTTCGATTCTATATATCTCTGCCTTTATAATCTGCATATCCTTGGTATGAAACCTGAACGTCCTTTTAATTGGAAAATCCACCAATTTGTAGTCCGTTATGACCCATGGTTTTATGAATCTTTTTATGAATTTCATGCTACCTGCGTTATGAATAGAGTAAACCACCCTGCTCACTTCGAGGGCTTTCCTCAAAAAGGGGCGGTCACTTCCTCGTACCTGAGCGCCGAAGGGAGGATTCATCACCACTGTATGTGCTCGTCCACATACATTATTCACATCACAGCATACAAACTCTACCTCAGCATCAAGTCTTTGAGCATTTATCCTTGCAATCCTGAGAGCTTCTATATCTTCATCAAAGCCTATAACCTTTTCTGCTCCAAGAAGTTTTGCTCCAATGGCAAGAATCCCACTACCACATCCAAGATCATATACAACACCTCTAAGATCATTTCTCATAAAGGCAAAATGCAATAGCTCTGACGCTACTATAGCTGGAGTGAAGTACTGTTCTTTATAAGGTTTAGGAGACTTGAACCCCTCTACCTGCTCAAGTAATATCTCAAGATGTTTCTTTTTCATGTTTTTAGCAGTTAGACAGCATGAGGCAATTACATTTTATTCACATACGCAAAATATTGCTTCGCAGATTCTTAAAACATTTTTTCAAAAGATGAATAATCAGATGTGATCTCTTACCCTTTCAAAAATACTTCTGCTTCTGATTTTTTCACCACTTATCTCTGCAAATTCACGAAGAAGCTCTTTCTGTCTTTCGGTTAGGTGAGTAGGAACCTCAACCCTGATCCTCACAAGCTGATCCCCTCTCCCAGCACCATGCAGACCTGGTATCCCTTTACCTTTCAGCCTGAATACCTTGCCATTCTGAGTTCCTGGAGGAATCTTCATCATAACCTTGCCGTTCAACGTTGGTACTGTGACTTCACCCCCAAGAGCAGCCAGAGGGAAACTGATGGTTTTCTCCATTATGATATCATTGCCCTGACGGGTGAAAATACTGTGGGGTCTGATACGCACCTCAACATACAAATCTCCAGGTGGGCCTCCTTTAATTCCTGCCTCTCCTTCACCTGCGATCCTCAATCTGGTACCATTATCCACTCCCGGAGGAATCTTTACCTCGATTCTGCGTGTTCTCTGCACCACACCAGAACCATGACACTCTGTGCATGGGGTATCTATCACCCTTCCAGCTCCATGGCAGGTGGTGCAGGTTGAGGTGGTCACAAACCTTCCAAAAGGTGTAGTCTGGGTTCTGCTCACCTGCCCTCTACCCCCGCATGTAGGACATGTGGTGGCTGAAGTTCCTGGCTTTGTACCTACACCCCCGCAAACGCTGCAGGTCTCTGTTCTCGGTACATCAAGATAAACAGTCTTTCCAGTTACTGCATCCTCTAAATCTATGGTAACCTCTGTATGAATATCTGAACCCCTCTCTGCTTCATATCGCCTTCTACCTCTTCCAAAAAAGATATCAAAGATACTCTCTCCAAATCCAAACCCTCCAAATCCCAAATCCTTGAAGATATCCTCAAAATCCACTCCTCTGAAGATATCCTCCTGCGAGTATCGCATATCTATACCTGCATGACCGAACTGGTCATATTGCCTGCGCTTGTTTGGGTCAGATAACACTCCATAAGCTTCTGATATTTCCTTGAATCTCTCCTCGGCATCTGGAGATTTATTTCTATCAGGATGATATTTCAAAGCCAGCTTTCGGTAAGCCTTCTTGATTTCATCAAGAGAGGCATTTCTATCCACACCAAGAATCTCATAATAGTCACGTTTAGTAGCCATGATTACATATTATTTATTCCATGACTTTAATGTAGCGCAAAAAAATTAAGAGCATAACATTATCTATTATCCTCGTCTACAACCTTGTATTCGGCATCGGTAACATCTTCTTTCTTCTGCTTAGCTTCTTCCTGTTTTGGTGTTTCCTGCTGTTTGGTCTGAGCCTGCTGATACATCATTGCGCTTATAGAATGCATCTCTTTTGTGAGTTCTTCGATTGCACTCTTTAACCTGCTGATGTCATCGCTCTTCATGGCTTCTTTGGTATTGGCTATTGCTTTCTCTACCCTTTCTTTCTTATCAGACGGAATCTTATCACCAAGATCTTTAAGCGTTCTTTCAGTGGTGTATATCAAAGAATCTGCTTGGTTTTGAAGTTCAACCTTCTCCTTCTTCTTTCTGTCCTCTTCCTCGAATCTCTTAGCTTCCTGAATCTTCTGTTCGATTTCTTCTTTTGACATCTTGAGAGGAGCGGTTATGGTCATCTTCTGTTCCTTACCTGTGGCTAAATCCTTAGCAGATACATGCAGTATGCCGTTAGCATCGATATCAAAGGTAACCTCTATCTGTGGCACACCTCTGGGAGCAGGTGGTATTCCCACAAGAGTGAACCTTCCTAAGCTCACGTTATCATACGCCATGGGTCTCTCTCCCTGCAGAACATGGATTTCCACACTGGTCTGGTTATCTTCCGCTGTTGAGAATATCTGACTTTTTCTCGTGGGAATTGTGGTATTCCTCTCGATGAGCTTGGTCATCACATGACCTAAGGTTTCAATACCAAGTGAGAGAGGGGTGACATCAAGCAGAAGTACGTCCTTCACCTCACCTGTGAGTACACCTGCCTGAATAGCAGCACCCATGGCGACACATTCCATGGGATCAATACCTCTTTCTACTTTTTTGCCCATGAAATCCTCAACGAACTTCTGGACAATGGGCATTCGCGTAGGTCCGCCAACAAGAATTATCTTGGTAATATCATCTTTTGTCATTTTTGCATCCTTCAATGCCTGCTCCATAGGACCTCTGCATCTCTCTACTACATCCCTTACCAGTTCCTCAAGCTTGGCTCGTGTGATGGTCATGGTAAGATGTTTTGGACCACTTGCATCTGCTGTTATGAAAGGCTGGTTGATCTCGGTAGAAAGAGTTGTGGAGAGTTCGATCTTTGCCTTCTCTGCAGCATCCCTCAACCTCTGGTATGCCATTTTGTCCTTTCTAAGATCAATACCATGTTCTTTCTTGAACTCCTCAGCGATATAGTCTATAAGCCTGTCATCCATATCTCTACCGCCAAGATTGGTATCGCCTGAGGTGGCTTTTACCTCAAACACCCCACCTCCAAGCTCCATTATGGTCACATCAAGGGTACCCCCTCCAAAATCAAACACCATGATTCTATGGTCCCCTTCCTTATCAAGACCATATGCAAGAGAAGCTGCAGTTGGCTCGTTTACGAGCCTCACCACCTCAAGTCCTGCAATCTCGCCTGCATCCTTGGTAGCCTGTCTCTGATTGTCATTGAAGTAAGCAGGAACCGTGATAACAGCCTTTTCCACTTTTTCACCCAGAAAAGCCTCTGCATCTCTCTTTATCTTTTGCAGTATAAAGGCTGAGAGTTCCTGAGGTCTATATTCCTTTCCTCTCAGGTTATACTTGTAATCTGTACCCATCTTTCTCTTAAAGCCTGTCACAGTACCTTCAGGATTGCTCAATGCCTGCCTTCTTGCAGGCTCTCCCACCAACAATTCACCATCCTTTGTAATTGCCACATAGGATGGAAAAGCTTTACCGCCAATAGTTGTTCCTTCAGCAGCAGGTATTATAACGGGCTTTCCTCCCTGCAGCACTGCTGCTGCAGAGTTGCTTGTACCAAGATCAATTCCAATTATTTTTGACATTGTTTCACCTCCTCCTTTTTCTTGGACACTCTTACTTTTGAACAACGAATAACCTTATTGTTGAGCATGTAACCTTTTACAAATTCTTCCAAAATTACACCATCCTCACATTCATCACTCTCTGTGAGCATAATTGCCTCATGCTTGTAGGGGTCAAATTTTTCTCCCACTGCTTTTATGGCTTTAAGACCATGCTTTTCAAGCACATTTTTGAACTGCTTGTGTACAAGCTCCATTCCCTCGATTAACTTGGGCTTATCAGCATCTCTTGAGTTCTCCAACCCCCTCTCCAGACTCTCAAGAACATCTATAAGCTCTAAAATAAGCTTCTCGTTTGCATATTTTCTTTCCATAGCTATGTCTTTCTGAGCTCTCTTTCTGAAATTATCAAATTCAGCAAGCAGGCGGAGATATTTGTCTTTTTGTTCCTCAAGCTGTTTTTT
>CAZCRM010000064.1:7139-8853 GCA_964501085.1 uncultured Methanosarcinales archaeon
TTTTAAACTTCATTCTATTTAATCTTCATCCCCTACATCAGGTGGCTGAATACCATGGTAATAATCAGCGGTATGCTCTGGTTTGACATCCAGCATACCTGTTTCTTTTGCCATCAGGATATCATCTATTCTGAGAATCATGTTGGCTGCATCAGTGGCTGATTTAATCTCCTGTATCTTTACACGTAAGGGCTCTATAACCCCAGCCTCAAGCATATCCTCTACCTTACCTGTGAATACGCTGAAGCCTGCTGTTTTCTCGCCTCTGCTGTGCCTGTTTCTTAACTCCACAATGGTATCTATGGCATCAAAACCTGCATTTTCAGCGATTGCCTTGGGTATCTCCTCAAGGGCATCCGCATACGCCATTATTGCAATCTGCTCTCTTCCACCAACAGTGGTTGCGTAGTTTCTGAGTTTTACAGCAATCTCTATTTCTGGCGAACCTCCACCTGCAACCACCTTGCCATCCTCAATCACCACACCCACTGCATGTAACGCATCATCAAGAGCTCTTTCAATCTCATCAGCCACATGATCAGCACCACTATGCACAAGTATGGATACAGCCTTTGGATTTTCACACCCTTCTATATAAATCATCTTGTAGTTACCCACCCCTCGTTCCTCCACAAGCTGAGCTTTTCCGAGGTCGCTTTCATCAACTCCATCAAGCTTAGATACTATACGTGCACCTGTAGCCTTCACAACCTTCTTGATTTCTTCTTCCTTGCATCTTCGTATAGCAAGAATGCCTTTCTTTACCAGATAATGCATACCTATGTCATCAATGCCCTTTTCAGTAAATACAACATTGGCACCGCTTTTTGCAAGCTTTTCAACCTTCTCCTCAACAACCCTGCTCTCTTCCATCCTGGCTTCCTTCAGAAGCTCAGGAGATTTGATATTTATCTTTGAATCAAGCTTTGTCTTCTTAACCTCAATTCCAACATCGAGAACAGCAATTCTTGCATTCTCAACTCTCTTGGGCATATTCTTATGAGCTCTTGCCTTGTCAATCACAAGCCCGTGGAAGAATTTTGTGTCTTTAATGCTTCCTCCACGCTGCTTTATTATATGTATGTTATCCTTAACATTCACCTTTCCTTCTTCTTTAATGGCAAGGGCTGTTTTCACGCATAGCTGAACAAGTGGTTCCAGAGCAAGGTCTGCACTCTTACCTGTTAATGAGGTTCTGGCAACCTTTTCAAGCACATCATGTGAAGCATCTATGGCTAATTCATTAAGAATCTCAAGGGCTTTTGCAGAAGCAAGACTGTAACCTTTTGCAATTATGGTTGGATGAAGATCCTGTTCTATCATTGTCTTTGCTTTATCTAATAGCTCTCCTGCAAGCACAACAGCACTTGTGGTTCCATCTCCAGCTATATCTTCCTGGGTACGGGAGACCTCAACCATCATCTTTGCAGCAGGATGTTTGATATCTAACTCCTGCAAAATCGCAGCACCATCATTGGTAATTACCATATCCCCTACAGGATTTACAAGCATCTTATCCATACCCTTAGGTCCAAGCGTAGTCTTGATGGCAGCAGCTATAGCTTTTGCTGCCATAATATTACTCATGATAGCTTCCTTTCCTTGTGTTCTGGTAGTATCCTTGTCCAGAATAATAATAGGTTGTTGTCCGCCTAGCTGCCCTGCCATAATCGATTACCTCCAAATTAAAATTCTAAGTGTTTATAGTTCTATA
>CAZCRM010000065.1:0-3737 GCA_964501085.1 uncultured Methanosarcinales archaeon
TTATAGTCTGCACACTATACATAGTGATAAAGATTGATGGGGTGGTTTTTGATAACTGAGGTGGTAAGAACTCACAAAATCACAAATCAAAACCCTTCTTACTCGTAACATTAAGATACGAGAAGCATAAAAAGTTATAAACTCGATAAGAAAAACTATGAAGCAGATAATAGTAGAGGTTCTAGAACATATTGATAAAAAATTGCCAAATTGATCTTTGAGTTGGGACTGGCAGTCCTACAAAGAGACTTTCATAAGAGAGTTGAGATCTTGCATATTTAGAGGCTAAAGGATGGAGACTCTAATAGATGCAGACATACTATATGCTTAATGGACCCAACTAGCTTTCGTACAGCATCAAAAAATTAGAAATAGCTTAGTTAGCATTTACTCTGAAAAGAATTATAGTATTCTGATTGACAATTAAAACCCGTTGAAGCGTAGCTGAAGCAGTGCATAGAACAGAAAGATACAATACTTCTTGATGTGTTTATTAATGCGCCCAACTTTGTTGGGATTCAGATAGTTGTTATCTTTTTCAATATGTGATACGAAGTTAAATAACTAATATAAATTATAATATCCTTCTTACCTTTATCGTATGAAAGACTTCCTAATCATCGGACATAAAGCGGTAACATCACCCTTCTCCCTTAACGACATAGCCGGAGGGGCAGGACGCATGGATATTCTTTGTAGATGCGTTAATGCTTCCTTGTTTCTGTCCCATAGCCTGAGAAGAGATGTGCGTGTTTTTCTCCTTCTTAAAGGTGGTACACCTTCAAAGCTCATTCGGTTTGAGGGAGCTAAGGTTAAGTATCTGAACCCAGATGAGAGAAGTGCTGCATCCTTAATAAAAAAAGCCCTTGAGAAGAAAGCTCAGAGCTACTGGATAGAGTCAACACCAGGTGTGAGCATAAGAAAAGGTAATCTCAAAGACATATTGGACGAAATTAACAAGAAGATTATTTACCTGCGTGAGGATGGAAAAGATATTAGAGGAAGAAGATTTGATAACCCCCTGTTCCTGCTCGGAGACCATCATGGATTGTCTGAGGAGGAGGAGAAAATGGTCAGAGAATATCAACATGAAATCGTGAGCGTGGGACCTTTATCCTTACATGCTGATCATTGCATTGTTTTATTGCATAATGAGATGGATCGATTAGAGAAAAATTTCTAGGAAATAGTATATATGCAGAGCAGAATGATTCTTGATATCGCTAAGAAAATCATAAAACAAGGGGCTATCTGCGACCACTGTCTTGGGCGACAGTTTGCAAAACTTTTGCATGGATTCTCGAATGAAGAAAGAGGAAGAGCTTTGAAAATCGTGCTTTCTATAGAAGCTGAGGCACAGCAAGATAATGAACTCAAGAATAAGCTAAAAGAAGAGGGTAAATGCTGGGTGTGCAATGGTCTTTTCAAAAACATTGATTCATGGGTTGAAAAAGCGATAAAAGCACTTTCTGATTACGAGTATGATAATTTTTTGGTTGGGACAAGAATTACTGGTTTGCTGGCTGAGAATGAAGAGATTCTATGGGCTGAGAATGAAATTAAATTTGCAGAACCTCTTAAGGCAGAGTTGAATCGAGAGGTTGGAAAAAGAATAGAAAAAATAACAGGTAAGAAGGCAAACTTTAAGAAACCCCAGATTGTTGTGCTTCTTGACCTTGAAAACAATGATGTTAAGCTTGAAGTAAATTCATTGTACATCTATGGCAGGTATAGAAAACTCATACGTGGGATTCCGCAAACAAGATGGCCATGCAGAGATTGCAAAGGTAAGGGGTGTGAGAAATGTGGTTACACTGGCAAAAGGTATAAAGAATCTGTGGATGAACTTATCAGACCCCATGTTATAAACGCTACTCAGTGCAAAGACACGGTTTTTCATGGTGCAGGAAGAGAAGACATTGATGCGTTGATGCTGGGTAATGGCAGACCCTTTGTTGTGGAGGCAAAGAAACCTCACAAAAGACATATTGATTTGCATGCCCTTGAAGCACAGATAAACAATGCAAATGCTGGTAAAATACAGGTTATGCAGTTAAGATTTGCTGATAAAAGCATGGCTAAAAAACTGAAATCAATGAAAGCTACTAAGGTTTATCGTGTAAAAATCATGCATAACACAACAGAGGAAAAACTTAAATCAGGTATTGAACAAATAAATGGAGTCCTAATAAAGCAGAAAACTCCGAGAAGAGTACTCCACAGACGGGCAGATATCGTACGTGAGCGCAGGGTTCATGAAGCAAAGCTTGAATACTTTGATGAAGATATAGCCATACTGAAAATCCACTGTGATGGAGGGCTTTATGTCAAGGAATTGATCACAGGAGATGAAGGTCGCACCAGACCAAGTATCGCTGAACTTACTGGAAGTGAGGCAAAGGTTATAGAGCTTGAGGTAATTAAGATATGTGATACGGAGGAATATGAATGGCAAAAACCCATGGAACAAGAAGAAAATCACGATATAAACTTAAAAAAACAGTAAGAGAGAAAGGGCTATCTCCGATAAGCCGGGCGATACAGGAGTATAATGAGGGGGATATTGTGAATATAGATATTGATCCGAGTATTCATAAAGGTATGCCGCATCACAAGTTTCATGGAAAGACGGGTAAAATTATAGGTAAACGAGGAAGGGCATATATTGTGGAGGTTCGAGATGGAAATCTGATGAAAGAGGTTATTGCATTACCAGAACATCTCACACCACAACAAAGGTGAAATATAATGATTGTTAAGGAGATAATCAGCGAAGAGCTACTCACTCTTCCTGAGGTTAAGGAGATACTTAACCAGATAAAGGAGGAGAGGAAGAAAGAGGAAACAGAGCTTGGATATGAGCTAAGAAAAACCATAGCTCATGTTGAGACATTCTCCAAGCTTGATGCGAAAAAGTCCAGAGAACTGGTCAATGAATTGATGAAACTTGAAAAAATGAAACCTGAGATAGCTGTAAGGATTGCTGATATCCTTCCATTATCCTACGATGAGATCAGATCAATATACGCAAAAGAGCGTTATACACTCACTGAAGAAGAGTTGAAGCAAATCCTTGATCTTGTGTTGAAGTTTTACTGAAGGAATAGTGTAGAGAAGGGTGGTGCTTATGATTACTTTCGGGAGAAAGCCTGAAAAAGAGGAAATAGCGTATGTTCTGGATTACCTACCCTATGGGCATCCTGATGACAAACGCCCCATGTACCAGAAAAAACCTCTTGTTCAGGGGGTGGGGGAGAAGCATTTTGTTCTCATGGAGATGATACCTAAGGAAAATATTATTCCAAAGGTTCAGGAAAAGGTGTATATTGGCGAAGGTGAAAGAGATGTAATCGACCATGTCAAGCGAAGAATATCATACAATGAACTCACCCATGGTGCCAAGATGGAGCTCCCTGCTGTAATAGAGAAGATAGTGCTTGAGAACGAAAAACGTTTTGTTACCTTTTTCAGCGAGGCATATCCCATTACAACCCGTATGCATATGCTTGAACTGCTCCCAGGTATTGGAAAGAAACTCATGTGGAGTATCATCAATGAGCAAAAAAAGGGGAAGTTCAAGAGTTTCAAGGACCTTGTGAGCAGGGTGAAAGGATTGCATGCACCTGAAAAATTGATTGCTAACAGAGTGCTGGATGAATTAAAGGATGATAACATAAAGTACAGGATATTCACCACTCCCATGCCATCTAAGAAATGAAATGGTACAAGAGAGATCA
>CAZCRM010000065.1:3837-8751 GCA_964501085.1 uncultured Methanosarcinales archaeon
AGGATATTCACCACTCCCATGCCATCTAAGAAATGAAATGGTACAAGAGAGATCAGCACCTGTTGATAGATAAAAGGGTGCTTAGCAGGATTGTAAGATATGCTGATTTAAATAAGCATGATATTGTGCTTGAGATTGGAGCAGGTAGCGGAAATCTTACGCGTGAGCTTGCGAAGAAGGCTAAGAAGGTAATAGCTATTGAGGTGGATGCAAAGCTGGCATCTCTGCTCAAGCAATATAATAATGTGGAGGTTATAGTTGGGGATGTGTTAAGAATAGAATTTCCTGAGTTCAACAAGGTTGTTTCCAACCTGCCTTACTCTATCTCCTCCCCTATCACCTTCAAACTGCTTCAGCATAAATTCGAGCTTGGAATACTCATGTATCAATACGAGTTCGCAAGAAGAATGATCGCTCTACCCAATACCAAGGATTATTCAAAACTTTCTATAGCTGTGCAGTATTATGCCGATGTTGAGATACTTGAAACAGTGCCAGGAAAAGCCTTCAGCCCCCCTACTATGGTCAAATCAGCCATAGTGAGGCTGAAACCACGCCCTCCTCCCTATGAGGTTAAGAATAAGGAGTTCTTCATGAAACTGATAAACATAGCTTTCTCCCAGAGAAGAAAAAAGCTAAAGAATGCTCTAAAGGGTATAGCTGATAAAAAAGAGCTACCCTCTGAACTTCTGAATATGAGGGCTGAGAATCTCTCACCACAACAGCTTGCTAAGCTTGCTAACCTTCTTTATTTATGAAACCAATTACAAAGCATGAAGATTGCTGTGGTGTTTGACAGTGCTGGGACACTTCTTAGAATGTACCGTGTGGCAAAGAATGTGATAAGTGGAGAGTGTTTATATGATGTGGTCTCTACAGAGCTTGTCGGGAAAAAACCATATTGTGCTATTCTGGTGATGCAGGTGGATTCACCCAAGCTTGTGGACTGTCCTCCTTATATGTTAATTTCAGATTTTATTAAAATATATAATATCGATGTTGAGGTGGGATGCTCAAGAAGCCATATTGATAAGTCCACAGCCATAGAAGTGGTTATGCATGATGAAAAAGCTACCATGAAAGACCTTCAGGATGTGATGAAGGCTATAAGAAAGAAATGCAGGAATATCTTTTATATGGGTGTGGGATTAATTATCGATGTTGAGGCAAAAGGTATACCTTTTGTCATCGGTACAGGAGGCAGAATATATCCCAATACCCCTTTTGTTGTAAATAAGCTTAATCAGATGAATGTGGATGCATACATAGCTTCGGGAGACAGCATGCGGAATCTCTCAGCTTTAGCAAGAAATGTGAACATACCATTAGACAGGGTGTTTGATATTGCCACACCAAAGAAAAAGGAAGAGATTGTGAAGAGATTAAAGCAGAGGTATGATAAGGTGATTATGGTAGGGGATGGAATAAATGATATTCTTGCTTTGAGGGTAGCAGATTTGGGAGTGGTATCCATCCAGCAGACTGGGAAATGCCCACCCAATCTCTGCGAGGAGGCTGATATTGTGATAAAGGATATCAAGGAAGTGATAGATGTGGTTGAACATATTAGCTGAACAAATGCTTTATCGCTGCCTCAGTAATTTCTCTTCCTTGTGGAGTTCTTTTGATGAACCCTATCTGAATAAGGTATGGCTCATACACCTCTTCTATGGTTCTGATCTCCTCTCCTACTGAAATGGCAATGGTTTTAACCCCTACAGGTCCTCCGCTGAAATCCTTGGCGATTACAGAAAGAATCTTTCTATCTAGCGTATCCAGTCCAAGTTTGTCTATACCAAGCATGCTTAGAGCTTCATCCGCCACTCTCTGTGTGATTATTCCCTCAGCCTTCACAAGGGCAAAATCTGCCACTCTTTTAAGCAATCTGTTGGAGATTCTGGGTGTACCACGGCTTCTTTTTGCAATTTCAAGAGCGCCTTCATGCGTTATGGGAATCCTGAGAATGGAAGCACTCCGTTTCACAACCTCAACAAGCTCCTCTATGTTATAGAGGTTAAGACGGGCTATGATTCCGAATCTATCTCTGAATGGCGATCCAAGAAGCCCAACCTTTGTGGTTGCTCCTATCAATGTAAAGTGTTCAAGGTTAAGCTTTATTGACCTTGCGCTTGGACCCTCGCCTATCATCACATCGATCTCAAAATCCTCCATGGCTGGGTAGAGTACTTCCTCAATTATAGGGTTAAGGCGATGAATCTCATCAATGAAAAGCACATCTCCTTTTTTTAGAGAGGTAAGTATGGCTGCCAAATCTCCTGGTTTTTCCAGAACAGGTCCAGAGGTGGTTTTGATGTTAGCATTGGTCTCATGGGCTATGATATGGGCAAGGGTTGTTTTTCCAAGGCCAGGAGGACCTGAGAGCAGTATATGGTCTAAAGGCACACCTCTTTTTTTTGAGGCTTCTATAGCTATTCGTAACGCTTCTTTAATATCATTCTGCCCTACAAACTCCTCAAGAGTAAGAGGGCGAATACTTAGGTCATCCTTTTCTTTATTCAGGAGATCAGGGGTGATGATTCTCTCCTTCATTTATTTCCTCGATTCCCCATCCTAAGAAATCCTTTATAATGAGATACGCCATCTCAGGAGGTATTGCTCCAACTTCTGTGACTATTAAATCAATATACTCACGAGGAGTAACATCAAAAGCTGGATTTCTCACGCTTACATTTGATAAGCTTTTAAGTTTCTCTGAGCTTATGACCTCATTTATGTCCCGCTCCTCTATCTCAACAAGCTCTCCCAATATCGTTCTTGGACTGAACTTGTAGGTTTCAGCAGCTACAATAACATTCGTTCTTGCCTCATGTGCAATGAGAGCAAGCTGGGATGTGCCTATCTTGTTGATAACCGAACCATTAGCGGTTACAGCATCAGCTCCCACGATCACAATATCTACTTGTTTCATGAAAAACCTCACAGCAGAGTCCACGATCAAACATGTTTTTATTCCCATGCTATCAAGCTGTTGAATTGTCAGGTGTCCCTGCATTCGTGGTCTGGATTCAGTGGCTATAACATTGATATGCTTTCCCTGAGCATGAGCCTCTGCAATAATTGAGATGGCTGCTGAGGAATTGCAATGTGTCATTATGGTATCCCCATCCTTCACCCTTCTTGCTCCTATCTCACCTATTCTTCTCACAGCATTGTTGGAATTGGTGATGAAGTCATCAGCTAACCTCTTGATTTCCTTTCTTGCCTCCTCTACTGTAGAAGCTTTATACCGCATCACCCATCTTACAGCATTGGGTAGAGATACTGCTGTGGGTCTTGTGTTTAAAAGAAGCTGTGCAGCATACCTCATCTTCTCATTGAACTCATTCAAATCATCTGTTGTTAACCTGTGAGCAAAATCACGAAGTTCAGCAGCTGCACAGCGTGCAATCCTGCCAGCTCCTCTTATCTCCATGTTTCTTATCTTGTTTGCAGTCTCATGAAGTTGCTTCATGGTTTATAATATTATAAATAAACTCCATATTCACATGTGCTTCAACAAATCTTGCCAGTGCCTCTATGCTGTCTTCGTGTTTCTTATTTAAATAGGTTAGACCTCTACGCCTGTATAGATAGCTCAGAAAAGCATCTCTAACATTTTCATTTTCAAACAAACCATGAAGATACGTGCCTATCACAAGCCCATTTTCGCTCACACATCCATCATCTTCAAAAGCATGATTATCACTTTCTGTCTCACCCATGTGTATTTCATACCCTTTAATTTTTTGACCTTTTATGGGCTTAAGAATCTCACCATCACCAGTGACAAGCTTCTCAGTTTGGCGAGTCTGCTTCCTGTACTCACTAAAACGTGTTCTTGCGTTGAGAAGACCCAAGCCTTTTAATAAAATTCTACCACCACTCCCTTCAACTCCACTATCTATGATTTCCTTGCCCAGCATCTGGTAGCCTCCACATATCCCTATTATTGGTACCCCTTTCTCAGCTTCACGAATTATTTTTTTATCCATTCCTTCTGATTTTAATACCTTTAGATCATTCACAGTATTCTTTGTTCCTGGCAATATTATAGCATCAGGTTCATTGAGCTCTTCGCTTGGTTTAACATATATAACATCAGCATACTCCTCAAGAGGCTCAAGGTCTGTGAAGTTGGAGATATGGGGTAGGTGTATCACTGCAATCTTGATGGGGTGATTCTTTTTAGGTTTGTCTTTTATGGATACAGAATCCTCAGAGGGTATGTTTATTTTGGTATAAGGAATAACTCCAATTACAGGAACCCCTGTGAGTTCCTCAATCTGCCTTATGCCTAACCTAAGAAGTTTTATATCTCCTCTGAACTTGTTTATTATCAATCCTTTTACCTTAGACCTTATATCTGGTGGGAGGAGTTGAAGAGTACCATATATGCTGGCAAACACCCCTCCACGCTCAATATCTCCTACCAGTATTATAGGGGGTTTGACAATTCTTGCAATACCTATGTTCACTATGTCTTTATGATATAAATTGATCTCTGCTGCACCACCAGCCCCCTCAATAACAATCACCTCGTAACTTGAGGAAAGGTGATTGTATGCCTGCTTGATTACCTCAATCATTTTATCAGTTGAATCATAATACTCATTAGCTCGCTTGTCTGCATAGGGTTTTCCCAGAATTATTACCTGGGATATATGATTTCCTTTAGGTTTGAGCAGAATGGGATTCATGTACGCACTTGGCTCTACACCTGCGGCTTTTGCCTGTATTGCCTGAGCGATTCCTATTTCTTTGCCATCCTTTGTTATCCATGAGTTCAGGCTCATATTCTGTGCCTTGAAAGGAGCGACTTTATATTTTCTTGAAAGAATCCTGCAGAGGGCGGTTACAAGAACGCTCTTCCCAACATGGGAAGCGGTTCCCATAACCATGAGATTCCTGCTCATA
>CAZCRM010000066.1:0-8664 GCA_964501085.1 uncultured Methanosarcinales archaeon
TTTATACTCTACTATAACCAACTGAGATGGAAACTATGCTAAAGTGGACAGGTCTAAAGCTATATACGTACAAAATAAATAGCGAAGTTGAAAAATATGGAAGTGAAGGAACTAATTTTAAAGGAAATCAACCTGAACAGTATCTCAGAGAGATATTTGATTTTATACGCTTTTTAGAGACAAAAGTACTGGAAGAAAGAATGGAGATTGCAATAGCAAGGAAACATCAAGAAAGATTGGCTACAACCTGCGGAAAACGAAGCTTGGCAAGATTTATAAAAGAGGGTTGTGGTGCTTGTGCCCTTTCAATTTTCGGTTTAATAAATAATAAATATACTTGGGTAGCTTTCAGGAGGATTGATGAAAGCATAAGATTCTGTGTCAAAAAACAACATTCTTTTCGCCTATTGCCTATGAAGAAGATTTTTAATTGGAAAAGGCTATGAGCATCATAAAACCATTAAATCGTGAATCTGGAGGTAAAGATGAAGATTATTGCCATCTCTGACACTCACATAAAAGAAATCCATGAACTTCCTTCAAACCTGTTATCACTGCTCAGAGCTTCAGATATCATCATTCATGCAGGGGATTTTATCACAAGGTATGTGTATGAAGAACTATCAGAAGTCTCAAGACTTGTGGGAGTGCATGGTAACATGGATGAGGAATATCTAAGACATATACTTCCTGAAAGAAGGGTTATAGAGATTGAGGGAATAAAGATAGGGGTGATACATGAGGCTTCTCTTTCTCTTCATGACACCACAGGGGTAAGATATATGGCAAAGGAGATGGAAGTGGATGTACTTATCTTCGGACATCTCCACAGACCAATTATTGAGAAATCAGATGTACTTCTTGTATGCCCTGGAAGTCCAGTAATCCCAAAAATGTCACAACCATGCGCTATTGAGCTTAACATAGAAAATAAGAGCATGGAGGTAAAAATCAGAAGCTTTGAGGGGGAGGTATGTTTTATTAAACTTAGCTCACGTGATTGCGTAAGTTTCTTAAGCAATCAGAAAAACTGAAACCAAACCACAACAATCAGAGAGGTAACATGAGCAGGAATTTATTTGATCTCAACATAGGTTATGCACACTTCAAAAACCCCATTGCTCTTGCCTCCATGGGTGGCATAACCGATAGCAGGTTTGCGCTCAGATTCCAGAAAGCTGGGTTGGTGGTCTTAGGAGGTTACAATCTTGATACTGAGACCAATGAAGCTGCAAAAAAAGAAATAGAGAGGGGAAGGAAGGAATTTATAGCTGATAACCCCATGCAATTCCTGAAATCCGAGCTTGAAATTGCAAAAGGTATGGACACCACAATCGGAATTAACGTACGTGCAACATCTCTTAAACCCTTGCTGGAGGCTGCTTTTATAGCTAAGGAATGTGGTGCAATACTTGAGATAAATGCACACTGCAGACAGCCTGAGATGACCGAGCTTGGGGTTGGTGAGGCTTTGTTAAAAGATGTACAAAAGTTATGCGGATACATCAAAGAAATAAAAAAAACAGGGGTGGTACTCTCGGTCAAAATTAGGGCTAACGTGGTGAATGATGTTGAGCTTGCCAAAGCTATAGAGAAGGCTGGAGCAGATATCATTCACATCGATACCATGCATCCTGAAAGAGGAGGGCTAGGTATTATCAAAAGAATTCGTAATTCTACAGGTTTATTTATAATAGGTAATAATTCAGTTACGGATTTCGAAAGTGCAAAAGAGATGTTCTCACGAGGAGCAGACATGGTATCCTTAGCAAGAGCTGTTCTTAAGAATCCTGAGATTATCGATTATCTTGTGGATGAGGTAACATCGTTTCAGGAAGCTACAGGATGGTACAATGCCCCCAAGCATATATGCGCTGGAGGGGATTTAAGAGGACTTACCTTCTGCTGTCTTCCTGTCAAACCATGTGCTGTACACAGTGCATTGAAGCAGATAGGTATGACCCCTCAGGAGTTCACAAGAATAAAGTTGAGCTTTGTTCAGGGAACACCTCTTGAGTATGGAGATGTAACCTGTTTTGGAAGCATGGCATGGTGCTGCAAGATAACCAAACCCTGTTTCCTTCGTGATAGTGTGCTCACCCGTATCCAGCTTTCAGATGTGGAGTACATGAAGCTAAAGAAGAAGATGGCAGAGCATATCCTGAAACACAGGAAGAAATAGATTATTGTGCCTTAGCTTTGAAGAAAGGCTCTCGTCTCGTAACCACCATCTTGAGTTTCTTTCTGATATCATTAATATCCTCCCCATCAACCTCTACGAGGTTATCATTTCTCATGAGGCAAGGTTTGAGTTTTCCATCCGAAGTAATGCGAAGCCTTGTACAGTTGGCACAGAATATGGAGTTATCGATGGGGCGAACTAACTCTACCTCTATGCCATCTATATAATATTTTTTTCTTCTGTGCAGGGAACGCTCTTTGATGTCTGAAGCTTTTGATTTTAGAAACCTCTCCACCTCATCAATATTAACCCTGTGTAGTTTTTGAAAATCCAGCAACTCGATTAACTGCAAAATTACCTTACCATTGTATCCCTTAACAAACTCCATCATGCTCTCGATTTCGCCATAATTTATTTTAAGAAGAACCATGTTCAGTTTCACAGGGGTGAGGTGATTATCTACAGCAGCATCAATTCCTTTCATTACGTTGTTAATCTCTCCACCTGTCATTTTCCTGTAGATTTCAGGTGATAGAGAGGGGAGGCTTATATTAATACGATGCAGACCGCTCTCAGCAAGACTTTTTGCTCGTTCTGCTAACAACGTACCATTGGTTGTTGCAGACACATCCTTCAAAGGAGGAAGTGCTTTAAGAATATCCTCGAAATCCTTTCTCATCAGAGGCTCTCCTCCTGAAAATTTCACTTTATCTATACCAAAGCTCTTCGCTACGTTAACAATATTCACAAAAGTGCGAGGAGATGCCTCTTGCTTTAAGCTTCGTGCATCTCCCTCATTATGACAATATATGCATCTCAGGTTGCATCTGTTTGTGATAGAAATCCTTAGACTATTTATGGTTCTTCCATAGGAATCAATTAACCTCCTCATCCACCACTCACGACCCTAAGGATTTCTACATCATCTAAGGTTACCTCCTCATCAAGTGGTACAGGTTTGCCATGACGTAACACTATGGCTATTTCAGGATTGATGCTAAGAAGCTCCAATAATCCTTCATATGTGGTATGCTCTGAAACCTCTATTATTTTGTCTTCAACACCACCAGAAAGAATCTTTACCCTTATCTTCACACTTCCTCATCAACTTCTTCAATTTCTTCAACTTCTTCATCAGATTTTGTTAAGTCTTTCAGATGTTCTTCCATTAACTTGTTCTCCAAAAGCTTCTGTTTTTTTTCACCTTTTCTCTCAAGTTCTCGCTTTTTTAGTTTTGACATTTTTTCACCTCTTATGTCACAAAAGGATTGCCTGATTTCAGAATTACCTCCACAACCTCAGGTCGCATGTAATTCTGAGGTGGTGCTCTTCCTTGCTCAAGCATCTCTCTAATCTTTGTACCACTGAAATCAATTCTATCATTGTGAGGACATACCTTGTCATTGGTTATCATATTGCATACCTTACAGTAGTAGAATGAGGTGAAGAATATTGGTTCTATACCAAGGTCTGGAAATTCCTTGAATATCTCATGAGCAGCGTATGGATGGTAGAAGTTTCCCACACCTGCATGGTCTCTCCCAACAATGAAATGCGTGCATCCATAGTTCTTCCTCACAATGGCATGGAATATCGCTTCCCTTGGGCCTGCGTAACGCATCGCTGTCCGCAGGATGCCAAGCACCACTCTATCCTTGGGATAATACTTATCAATGAGCACCTTATAGCTTTTAAGTATCACCTCATCCCTGAAATCACCTTTCTTTTTATTTCCTATCACAGGATTTATGAAAAGTCCATCCACAAGGGTGAGGGCGGTTTTCTGTATATACTCATGACCCAGATGCGCCACATTTCTCGTCTGAAAACCAACAATCTTTTTCCATCCCTTTTCATTGAATAACTTCCTTGTCTGCGATGGTTTCAGGGCATACTTATGATAGGAGTCATTGTATTCGTTGATAAGACTGACCTCTCCACCTAATAATATATCCTTCATAGCATACGTTTTCGCAACCCCTGGATGTGAGACATCTCTTGTCCCAAACACCTTTTCAGCATGCAATTTCTTATCAAAACTGTACTTTTCCTCTACCTTCATGAGCGCTACAAGATGCTGGTTATTTCTCAGAATAATCTCCTCGCCTTCTTCTATATTATTATCGGTATCAAGCACTATGGGAATCGTCCATGGAATATCGTTTGACAGTCGTTTATTGTGGAGAATGCTTTCATAGTCTTCCTGGATATTAAAACCCTCAAGAGGACTGAACACTCCTGTGGCAATATTCTCCACATCCATCATCATATCCTTAGAGATGCTGATGCTCTGAAACTCTGAAGCCTGAGCAAGGATTCTCTCCTTTTGACGCTCAGACAATACTCTATTGACTAATTTTCCGCCATGAGGTTTAATCAGGGTCATATGTGAGAGCCTCTTCTACATCATCTCTAATAACTGTTTGTGAGAAGGTAGGAGAAAAAAAGCTACACCTTAATCTGGTCCGGAGAGAAACCTTTCTCGATGAGCACTTCCTTCATCCGGTTTTTATGGTTGCCCTGAAGTTCGATAACATTATCTTTGACTGTACCGCCACATGCAAACTTGGATTTTAGATATGTAGATAATTCATGCAGGTCTATCTCGTTGGGGTTAAGCCCTTCTATCACTGTCACCTCTTTACGGTACTTGCGTGTGTCTACTTTTATAGTAATCCTCTGCTGTTCCTTTGCCACCTCTTGACACACACAAAGCTCTTTTGGTAATCCACAGACGGTGCACATTTCTGAACTCATTCTTGGACCAATACCTCCATTCTTATATTATATAACATTATATAACTTCTTGATGCTTCCCGTATTAAAATATAATGGTGCTGAGATAGCTAACGATATTGAGTTCTCCAGAACTATGATAAGTCATATGAGGGGTTTAATGTTTCGGAGGGATATTCCTGACAAGTTTGCAATGATATTTGTGTTAAAGAAACCATCCTCTGTCAGTTTGCACATGCTCTTCATGTTCTTCCCAATTGATGTGATTTTTTTGGATAAGGAGAAAAGAATTACTGGATTAGCCAGTCTGAAGCCGTGGACAGGGTATAAGAGCATGAAGAATATCAAGTATATAATCGAGATGAAGGCTGGCACTATTGCAAGACATAAACTTCGTATTGGAGGACAGATGGAATTTGAAGAGAAATAAGGTGCTGTCAGGAAAGCTGATTGGAGACGTGGTGATATTCAGCAAACAAGGGGTTGAGGAATTGTACAACAAGGGTTTCTATGGCAGGCGAAAAGGTGATGTTCTTGAAGTCTCGCTTGCTGAGAGTGCATATCTACTACATATGGGTAAGATTGCAGTTGAGTCAGAAAGCAAAGAGCTTGATTTTAAAAAGTTTTTCCTGAAAGCCTCCTCAATAGTAAAAAACTTTGAACTTATGTATATTGCTTATAAAGATATAAGGGAAAGAGGATACTATGTTCATCCCTCTGTCACAGGTTACAGGGTCTATCCTCGTGGAAAGCGTCCTGGTAGTGCTCCTGCAGAATTTTTTGTATTTGTGACTTCAGAGAGATTACCGCTTCCACTCTCTGATCTGATGACTCATCTCAGTACAGCAGGTAACCTGAGAAAACACCTGATTCTTGCTATTGTGGATGAAGAGAGCGATATTACCTATTATCAAGTAAAAAAAATAGATATAGAAGGTTCATGTGAGCTTGACCTTGAGAAACAGCTTTCAATAGCTTCTCTGCTTGAAGACAGGGTTATGCTCTGGGATGCTGAGGTCTCCAACATGCTTCATAGCAAGGGTTTTGGAAAACTCATGAACAATGAGTGCCTGCAGTTATCCCTTGTTGAGTCTGGCTATCTCCTGAAGAATGGAATAATAGGGATCGAGAAGCAAAACCATGAATTCTGTTTTGACGAATTCTCTAAGCTTGCGTCAAAGGTTGAATCTGATTTCATGATGAAATATATGGTTTATGAGAAGCTTCGCAATAACAGACTTATTCCAAAGACAGGTTTCAAGTTTGGAACGCATTTCAGGGTATACAGCAACCTTACCTCAGAACACTCACATTCGGATTATCTTGTTCATGCCATACCTAAGGATCACGTTTTTTCCTTGCAACAGCTCTCTCAATCTGTAAGGCTTGCTCATAGCGTGAGAAAAGAGATGATATATGCTATAGTTTCTAAAGATGTTGATTTTATTGCAATCAGAAGAATACGGCTGTAATCATCCCTTTGCTTTGCGTTTTACCACTTTCTCCAGCTTCTTAGCCCACATATCCTCTACCTGGGTATACTGGCATTCAAGATAATGTGCCACTGCTTTTGCCAGAGCATCCTTTGTACTGTTCTCCCCTGTTTTCTGTTTCAGGGCTTCGATATCCTCTACAGTTAGAACAGTCTGCGCGTGCATTATTTTAGCCATGTTTGGTCTCCTTTAAATAATAAATATGAAAGTCATAATCATTATCATACTATTTAAGCATTACGAACATAATGTTATGTACCATCAACAGCCAGCCACCTGCCCATGTTCTTCTCAAGTGCCTTGCGATAGACCAGATGTGCGGTTGCTACATCCTGAATTGCAAGCCCTGTTGAATCGAATATGGTGATATCAGTATCGCTAACCCTTGCTTTTTTCTTGCCTATAACCACCTCTCCCAGCTCAATTATATCATCTTCAGAAATCTCTTTTTTTGAGAGAGGTACATTGATTTCACCTGAATGGGATGCCTGAGGGATATCATCAACCACGATTCTTGCACGTTTCAAAATCATGGGGTCAAGCTCTTGCTTTCCTTTTGCGTCTGCACCTATGGCATTGATATGCATTCCCTCTGAGATCCATTTATCCATCACTATGGGCTTACGCGAAGGTGTGGTGGTTACAAGAATATCACAGTCGCACACCTGCTCTATACCTTTTTTTGTAAAAATATCGCAGTCAACCCTTTTCTCCATTTCTTCTTTGAAGGCAAGACTGTGCTTTTCTGTTCTGCTGAACACCTTCACCTCCTCGATATCCATAACCTCATTGATGGCAAGAAGTTGGGTCTTTGCCTGATTACCTGTGCCCACCATACCAATGATTTTTGAATTCCTTCTTGCGAGATACTTCACTGCTATTCCACCTGCTGCGCCTGTTCTCATATCGGTAAGATAACCTCCCTCAATCAATGCCAAAGGCTCACCTGTTCTGGTTGAGTTCAGAACCACTATCGCCATTACAGTGGGCAGATTATTTTTTGGGTTATCAGGATGTACGTTCACAATCTTAACCCCTGCAATATCCTGCTCTTCAAGATAGGCAGGCATTGTTCTAAGGTCGCCATTATGCTTTCTGAAATAGAGATACAGTTTGGGGGGCATCTGAACTTTTTTGAGACCATGCTGTCTAAAAGCTTCTTCCACAGTCTTCAGGCTGTCCTTCATATCAAGAAGAGATTCCACCTCAGTCCTGTTAAGCCATAAAATACCCATAAATGTTAATATACTTTACAATATAAATAATATTGCCTCTTTGGTTATATTTTTAAATACCATATAGCATATCTTGAAAGCTATGAGTCTTGAAAAACTTGACATTGCAACCCTGAAAAAATCAGGTTATATGAAACAGCGTCAGAAAGACTTGTTCACAATCAGATTGCGTGTACCGTGCGGTAACATAACCTCAAAACAGCTTGCAGGCATCAGCAGGATCGCTGAAAAATATGGCACGGGTGTGGTGCATCTCACTCTGAGACAGGGAATCCAGATACCCAATGTGAATATCCATGACCTGGATGCCATCACCAGGGAACTTGAGGAGAACGGAACACCTCCCGGTTCTTGTGGACCAAGAGTGAGGAATATCACCTCATGCCCAGGAGGAAGGGAGTGCAATTATGGTATCATAGATACCTATGAGTTAGGGTATACCCTGGACAAAGTGTTCTTTGGCGAAGATATGCCAGTAAAAATAAAGTTTGGAGTTACTGGCTGTCCAAATTCATGTATGCATCCTCAGGAAAATGATATAGGGGTGATGGGTATATTAAAACCTGCAATTTATTCTGAGGAATGCACAGCCTGTGGGACATGCACCTTTATATGCCCTGAGAAAGCCATTATCTTAGAGGATGAGAAAGCAACAATACTCTGGGATAAATGCAACCTGTGTGGTGCATGCGTGGGAGCCTGCCCCTCTGATCTGATTTCAGAGGAGTGGAGAGGCTATAAAATATTCGTGGGTGGAAAGTTTGGAAAACATCCTGCGATGGGAAAGGAGTTAACACAGGCAAAATCTCCTGAAGAGGTTGTGGAAATTTTCAGGAAGATAATGAAGTGGATAAAGAAAAATACCAAGGTTGGGGAAAGATTTGGCTCCACCCTTGAACGTGTAGGATTTGAGAACTTCAAAAGAGAGGTTATGGGACAGTCAACTGCTCCATGACTAAGTCGGGAGCTTGCAGGTGAATCATCATGTATCATCCCCGCATTAGGCTGGTTGACAGCA
>CAZCRM010000067.1:0-8625 GCA_964501085.1 uncultured Methanosarcinales archaeon
TAGTTACTGCGTTCTTCAATTCTTTTAGATTAACAGCAGATAGGAATTTTTCTAAACATCTATTTATCTGGCTTGCGGTAAAGTTAAATGGCAATCTCAAGACTATTACACCAAAATGGGATGTTATTGGATAGAGGAGAACATTACCACTATATCTTTGATAACAAGCACTGCTTTGTTCTTCGAAGCATACTTAATAATCTTTTTGTCTGTTGCTCCTGCCAAACCTACCTCTCTTGCATGAATTACTTCGCCATACTTCTGAAACACCTCTTTACAAAGCTTTGGATGAAGAAGCAGAGAGCGTAATGGATGATGCTGATAGATTTCTTAGGTGAATTAAGAAAGCGATAGAGGATTTAAAAGAAGAACAGAAGTGATGCTATAACCAGACTAAACAAACTCAGCATCATCCCCAGCATCTTTTTTAAATGCTGTGGGTTTTTCATAGGACTGGGTTTTCACAGGTTTTCCATTATATGCATTAATCTCCATTTTTCTGTTTTTTCCTGTTATCTCCCACACAGGGATGTATAACAATTGCATCTTCAGGTTGATCTCCTCTGAGTCTGGTGTGAATATCTTGTGCTGGAATACTATAGTATCCCCAATCATCTCGTTTATTCTTGCGTCCTTTGCATATTCCTTTGCTATAGCATCCTTTGCTTTTGCTATAGCATCCTTTTTTTCGATTTTGGGCTGGAGTATTTCATAGTTCTGTGTGGGCACAAAGATGCTGTCAGAGATATCCTTGAATTCAGTGAATGAGTTCTCTCCTGTTATAGCATGAATGTAACCCTCTCCCTCACCTGAAAGGTCTACCACTTTAGAAAGATACTTTTTCTGGGTGCTGAAGGAGTAATGATAATACCAGACCGGAACAAGCTTCAGTTTCAAAGATATCTCCATTCCCATTCTTGCCCTAGCAAACGACATGACCTCTGACTTTTCAATGTTTACAGGGAGCGAAGGTAATGATAACCTGGCAGTTCTTTCATATTTATCTTTATCAAAATCATTGATAACAGGTTGTGTGAGTGCTCCTGATAGCACAGCCCTGCCTATCCATGATTCAAGTTCATTTCTATCCCAGAGGGTAAGTCCTTCATCCAGTGCAAACATGCGGGTTTCTTCATCAAAAGATTCTGAGATCAACAAACCCTTTCCATTGTGTTTTTTCACATTAATGGAAAAAACCCTCGCACTATCGATACTCACATTAGGATGATACTTGACGAATATACGTTCAGCACCCTTCTCAGCAAGCAGGTCTGAGATTTCAGAATATTTTACATTGTAGCCATAATATGTAAAGATTCTTTTTATGATATCAATCACTGCCTGCTCCTTCATGAATACTACCACCT
The DNA here is from genome assembly GCA_964501085.1 of uncultured Methanosarcinales archaeon. Taxonomy (GTDB): domain Archaea; phylum Halobacteriota; class Methanosarcinia; order Methanosarcinales; family Methanoperedenaceae; genus CAZCRM01. The sequence goes on from CAZCRM010000067.1 coordinate 1,368, forward strand.
ATCACATTACTGAAATACTTTATCCTTTACTGCTCTTTGATACACTACAGAAAAGCTTAAGTACACTCAAATTGTAGTACAAATGGAGTGTAATGAAGGACAAAGTAACCATCAAGATTCCAAGAGAGCTTTACCTCACATTGAAGCAGATGATTGAAGGTACGGGTTTCTCAAGCGTCACAGAGTTCATCGTTTTTGTGATGCGAACCCTTGCCTCTACAGGCAGGCTCACAGAGCAGGACAAGCTCACAGAGCAAGAGGTGAGTATCATAAGAGAACGCCTGAAGAGATTGGGTTACCTAAAATAGAGGAGAATAAAAATGGATCATTTGGATAGGCTTGAGAGTCAGAGCATCTACATAATCAGAGAAGCATATAAACAATTTAAGAATATTGCTGTACTCTGGAGTATAGGGAAGGACTCCACCACACTCATGTGGTTGGTGAGGAAAGCCTTCTATGGAAAAGTTCCGTTTCCTGCACTGCACATAGATACGAGCTATAAATTCAAAGAAATCTATGAGTTTAGAGATAAAATGGCAAAGGAATGGAATATAAAGTTAGTGGTGAGCAGAAATCAGGAGGCTTTAAACAATGGCGTTAACCCTGCTTTGGATAAGCTCACATGCTGTGGAGAACTGAAGACTGAAGCTCTAAAACAGGCTATACAAAAATACGGATTCAAAGCCCTGCTTCTTGGAATTCGAAGGGATGAGCATGGCATAAGGGCTAAAGAGCGTTATTTCTCACCCAGGAATAAATACTTCCAGTGGGATTACAAGGATCAGCCTCCTGAGCTATGGGACCACTTCAAGAACAAACAACGTGGAGAGGAGCATATAAGGGTGCATCCTTTACTGCATTGGACAGAACTGGATATCTGGAATTATATACGTAGAGAAAGAATACCCATTGTGGAGCTATACTTTGCAAAGAATGGCAGACGATACAGAAGTATAGGATGTGAAACCTGTTGCGAGCCTATTTCCTCGGAGGCTGACACTCTTGAAAAGATTATAGAAGAATTAAAAACCACAAAGATTTCAGAACGCTCTGGACGTGCACAGGATAAGGAACAGGCATACATGATGCAGAAATTGAGAGCTCTCGGTTATATGTGATGAAAGAGATTTTTCTTTGGATTATTATGATTTCTTTGATTGCAGAATATATGGGTGCAACCTTAGGTATGGGATATGGCACCACCTTAGCACCCATACTTATAATCATGGGCTTCTCCCCTCTACAGGTAATACCAGCTATATTGTTAGCACAGTTCGCCACAGGTATGGTTGCAGCGTTTTTACACCACAAGATCGGGAATGTCTTCTTTGATTTCAACAATGATTATGAGAATAAAATAGTCAAAAGACTTGGGAAGCTATGTTATATACCTAAATCCAAAGATTCCAAGGTAGCTCTTGTACTTACCATATGCAGTATTGTAGGAATAATCATAGCTGTGCTAGTGGCATTGAGTCTGCCAGACTATTACCTCAAGCTTTATATAGGCATGGTTGTAACCCTGACTGGAATTCTTGTAATCGCCAAGCATAAATCTAAGAGAAAATTCTCATGGAAAAGAATCATAGGTATTGGTGTAATTGCCTCATTTAATAAAGGCATGTCTGGTGGTGGTTATGGTCCATTAATGGTATCAGGTCAGATACTTTCAGGGGTTAATACCAAGAACTCCATAGCTATAACCGCACTGGCTGAAGCAATCGCATGCTTTGTTGGAGTTATAACATATTTCATCTTTGGCAATGATGTTGAGTGGATACTTGCACCCTATTTAGTAGTGGGGTCATTAATATCTGTTCCACTGTCTGTATATACTGTCAAGAAAGCTCCTTTGAGGGAGCTCACATTGCTTATAGGGATAACAACAGCATTGCTTGGCATTCTGACCTTAATAAAGCTGTGAGGTGGGATATGATTAAGGAAAAATTAAAATTTGTGATTGTTGGTCATGTTGACCATGGAAAAAGCACGCTGATAGGCAGGTTGCTGTATGATACAGACTCCCTGCCTGAAAGCAAGATCGAGGAGATTAAGCAGATATGTGAGAGTCTTGGGAAGGAGTTTGAGTTTGGTTATGTGATGGATCATCTTGAGGAAGAGCGTGAGCAGGGTATCACCATTGACACCTCGCAAACGTTTTTTCATACCGATAAAAGAGATTATGTTATAATCGATGCCCCAGGACATGTTGAATTTATAAAGAATATGATAAGCGGTGCATCGCAGGCAGAGGCTGCTGTACTCATTGTGGATGCTAAGGAAGGGATAATGGAACAGACAAAGAGACATGCCTATATTCTTGGAATGCTGGGGCTAACTCAGGTGATTGTGGTCATCAACAAGATGGATCTGGTAGGCTATGATGAGGCAAGGTATGAGAGTGTAAAAAATGAGCTAATAAGGTTTCTATCAGAGATTAACATCTCTCCCTCCTATGTGATACCTATTTCAGCGAAAAAGGGAGATTTTGTGGTCAGAAAAACCTCCATAGACTGGTATAAAGGTCCAACCCTTCTGGAGGCTCTGAATACCTTCAAACCAAGAAAGAGTGCAAGGGAAAAACCCCTGCGCTTTGTGGTGCAGGATGTGTACAATCTTGAGAAACGTATCATCGTTGGGAGGGTTGAAAGTGGAATCATAAGCAAAGGAGACAGAATAACTATTCTTCCATCTGGTGAGAAAACACAAGTTAAAAGCATAGAAGAATTCATGAAGGATGTTGACCAAGCAGAGGCTGGAAAGAGTACAGGTATTACAATTGAGGATAAGCTGTTTGTTGATAGAGGCAATGTGATTGTGCATGACAGTGATTTCCCGATAGTAACAGATAACATAAAAGCAAACATCTTCTGGATGGATCGCATGCCATATAAGAAGGGAGAGAGCATCTTGTTCAGATGCGCTACACAGGAGGTAGCATGCGAGATTGAAAGAATAAACAAGGTTATCGATTCCTCAACACTTGAGTTAATCGCTGAAGACACTAATGAGATAAGGAACAGAGAGGTAGCAGAGGTTGTTATAAGAACGTATAAACCTGTTGTGGTAGAGGACTTTAATAATATAGAGGAGCTTGGAAGGTTTGTGCTTGGTAGAGAGGATATCCTTGCAGGTGGAATAATAAAGGTGGAATAATAAAGGTGGAATAATGATTATCTTGGCGATTGATGCACTGGAGTACGAACTGGTGGAAGAGTTCAACTGTGGTAATCTGATGCAGAGTTTCTATGGAAAAACCGATATATCAGAGTTCTCAGAGCCAAGAACCATGGTATTATGGTGTTCGTTTATGGCAGGAAGGAATATGGAAAAGGAGATACTGGCTAAAGGGGATAAAGAGATGTGGAATACTAAGCTGGAGATAAAAGATACCTTCTTTAGATGGTTTGAGAATCCAAAAATAATAGATTTACCTGGTTATAACTACAATAAGGAACAGCATGATCTTGAGAGAAGATTACTAAAGAAATTCTTTGAAGCTCAGAGCGAGGAGGAAAAAAATAGCATAAGAAAAGAATACAATAATCATGCCTTTGAACACCATAGAAGAATTAAAAAGGAGTTCGAGGAGGCATTGAATGGGAATCATGACCTCATACTTGGTTACTTTAGTATAGCTGATGTTATCGGGCATCTCAACTTCGGCAACAGAACAATGATGAAGATGATATACAGAGACTTGGATGAGATTGCAAGTAAGATAGATAATTATGTGGTGCTCTCGGATCATGGAATGAAAAAGATTGGTATGTTCGGGGATCACTCAAACTATGGTTTCTGGAGTACTGATTGCATGGATTTAGGAAATCCCAGAATAACTGATTTCGCTGAGATAATTAAAAAAATGAGGTGAGTCAATGAGTGAAGAATATGGTGAAATAAAGCTTCCAAAAGAGCTTATAAGGAAGATAGAGGAACGTATAAAAGATACCGAGTTTGAGTCTGTTGAGGAGTATGCAACCTTTGTTCTAGAAGAGGTTGTCAAGGAGGATGAGGAAGATACAGAAGAGGTATTCTCTGAAGAAGATGAGGAAAAGGTGAAAGAGCGTTTGAGAGCCTTAGGGTATCTAGACTGAAGTTTATTATGCCCTGAGCCTCACTCGGATTATATGTTAAAAATTCTCGTTAGTTTATCTTTTAAGTGCGCTGGCAAGCATTATAGCTTTTGAGTAATCACCTCTTGCTCGTGAGGTATCCACAAACACCTTGTCAATGAGCACAGGAGCACCATATCCACACCCCCCTCCCAGGAATACAAGGCTTCTGAAAATCAGGTTTCCTGAGATTCCATCAGGTGCCAGTATGAAATTCGCATGCTTGACAGCATCCTCTATCAGTATGGAGTAGTTCTGAGCTTGAATCCCTGCTTTTTTCACAGCTTCTGTCACAAGCTCAGCCTCTACGAGAGTTCTGTCCACCCTCTCATCTCTACCTTTATCCTCAAACCGCCCGCCTGAAAGCACACCCACCTTTATGTTTATTCCCATACCTTCAGCATACCTTACCCCTTTTATTATCAGTTCAACCTTATCCTCAACAGATTTACCCTCATCAATACCCACAGGTGCAAGGAAAAAAGCTTTTCCATATGCAGTTTCCAGCAATGCCATTCTCATCACATCACCAAATGCTTTTTTCAGCACGGGTAAGGTTTTTGTGGCACTTAGGTTTCCTCTTACCGCTCCATCTATTCTTCCTTTTAACAACAGCTCAACTAAAGTATTATGGGGAGTGGTTGAATGTATAATCTCAAGCTTTGTATCAAATCGCTTAATCTTTTTTTCATCCCCTACCAATACAACATGAGCATACTCATATGCTCTCTCAGCACTTTTAATAAGCTCCTCTGTAACCTCCCCAACACCTATACCTATTCTTGCATGCTTCTCTCTTGCTCTTCTCTCGATCTCGGAAATCATACCTTTTTCATACCAAGCTCTTTTGATCTCTCACAGGCTGCAATCACAGCATTCATCACCGCACTGCGCACCCCCCTCTCCTCAAGCACCCTGACACCTCTAATAGTGGTTCCACCTGGTGAGGTCACCATATTCTTCAAATCTCCTGTATGCTTTGCATTCTCCAGCACCATTTTGGCTGCTCCGAGCACAGTCTGAGCTGCCAGCAATCGTGCGGTTTCCCTGTCAAGACCTTCATGCACCCCTCCATCAGCAAGAGCTTCGATTATCATGAAGATGTATGCTGGACCGCTTCCTGATAACCCTGTGACCGCATCCATGAGATGCTCAGACACAACCACACTTCTCCCAACTGCATTGAAAATCTCTGTCGCAATTTCTGCATCCTCTCTTGAAACCGCCATACCAAGACTGATGGCTGATGCAGCCTCCTTTACTGTTGCTGCAATATTGGGCATGACCCGAATCACCTTGCTTCCTTTGGGCAGAGCATCCTCAAAGGTTTGAATGGGCACGCCTGCGGCTATGGATATTATCAGTTGTTTCTTTACGCAATGTTTGATTTCATCCAAAACATTCTGAACTGTCTGGGGCTTAACCGCTATGATTACAACATCTGAGCTAATAACAGTATCACAGTTACTCCTGCATATATTTATTTTATAACTACTTCTCAGCCTGTTCAGTTTCGCAGTATCTACATCGCTTGCATAGATACTTGAAGGTTGCACAAGCTCAGCATTGAGTATGCCCTTTATCAGTGCCTCACCCATTTTTCCAGTGCCTATAAATCCTATTTTTTTATTGGCAATACTGCTCATTCCAACATCTCAAGGATGAGAAGCAATAAAAACATTTTCATGCCATACACTGAAGGTAAAATATATGTTGTTGTAGTGCATTCTTCATGCGGTGTGGTAACATGGTGCTTCCTGATAAATTCAAATGCATTATAACCAACTGGGACTATATCTATGACCTGTGCAGGCGGGTTGCCAACGATGTGAAAAGCTCAAATTATGAACCTGATATTATAATCGCCTTAGCAAGAGGAGGCTGGTTCGCTGGACGTGTACTATGCGATTTTCTTGGACTTAATGACCTCACAAGCCTTAAGATTGAACATTATGTTGGTACCGCATCTCCAAGTGGTGGACCTGAAATCAAGTATCCTCTTGCTAACAATGCGGTAGAGGGTAAAAAAGTACTCATTGTTGATGATATCTGTGATACAGGCAAGAGCATTGCCCATGCAAGGAATTATGTTAGCAAGCAGAATCCTACTGAACTCAAAACTGCGGTTCTTCAGTATTTATACACCTCTGAGGTAAAACCAGATTACTGTGGCGAAGTCCTGGAGGAATGGGCATGGATAGTGTACCCCTGGAATTTCATAGAGGATATGATTGACATCATCTCAAGACTCATGGCAAAGGAAAAACTTGAGGAATGGGATATCAAGAAAATAAGGTCAGGATTGTTCAAGTATCATGATATCGATCCCATAAGCTTTGAAATAGCCCAGCCAAACAGAATGGAAGAGATTCTGGAAGAGATGGAGAGGAGAGGTATAGTAAAGGCAAAAGTGGTTGGTGGAAGTAAGGTGTGGAAATATGAAGGAGGATAAACATGAATGCAAACGTAAATGCAGATATCGCAATAATCGGAGGAAGCGGAGTTTATGATGCCTCAATGCTGGATAATGTCAAGGAAGTTGAGGTAGACACACCCTTTGGCAAGCCATCTGATGCAATCACCATAGGGTCTTTCGGAGATATAAAGGTCGCGTTTCTACCAAGACATGGTAAAGGACACAGGATATCTCCAAGCAAGCTGAACTCCCGTGCAAATATTCTTGCCCTGAAAAAACTTGGAGTCAAGAGAATAATCTCGGCATCAGCCGTAGGCAGTCTCAAACCTGAACTCAAACCTCTTGATATCGTGATTCCTGACCAGATTTTTGACAGAACAAAAACAAGGGAGAATACCTTTTTTGAGGATGGCATTGTAGTTCATATCGGATTTGCTGACCCTTTCTGCCCAGAAATGAACTCTCTGCTTGCTGATATTACCCATAAGCTTGGATACCCTGTGCATAGAAAAGGAACGTATGTGTGCATAGAGGGACCCCAGTTCTCCACAAGGGCTGAGTCAAAGGTATACCAGAGCTTGGGATTTGATATCATTGGTATGACCGCACTGCCTGAAGCAAAACTTTGTAGAGAAGCTGAGATATGCTATAGCATGATTGCAACGGTTACGGATTATGATGTCTGGTATGAAGAGGATGTGAATATTGAAACCGTGCTTTCCAA
>CAZCRM010000068.1:0-8607 GCA_964501085.1 uncultured Methanosarcinales archaeon
CATGCTTCCCTAAGGCACAAGAGGTTAGCTTCTCGTTCACAAGCTTTTTTGCATGACTATATCTTCTCGGAATCTCAACCATATATCTTCCATTCCTGATATAGATATTGGAGAGCCTTTCTGCTTTTTCATACTTGGATTTAAAGGCAAGAGAATGCTTTCTATCCCATACCAGAGGACCCTGATGTTTCTTAACATCTGGTAATTGCTCTGATTCAAGTTCAAAGAGAAGGATTGCTTTTTCTCCTGCCCATACATCAGAGTTATACACTTTAAAATCATAATGCTCAAGCAGTCTTATAACCGACTCCTCAAGCTTGCGCAGCTGTGGGAAAAGTACATCCTCGACAACCTCAGGAGTTTCAAACTCAACAGCAAGAGCCGAAGTACCCCTTTTCTCGAGAATGCTTTTGTATTCCTCATCACCCAAAGGTTCTGGGATTTCCGCCCTGAAATAGCTTTCAGAGGGATTTTTCAGGAATTCGCATGCCTTATCAATAAAAATACAAAGGTTATCAAGGGAAAGAGAAGCTGCCACATTTCGCTCAGGGTCTGTGGGGTCTACCATAACCATAGGAGCTTCATGTTTCACACTACCATGTCCTTCAATATCTATGGTAATGCCTTTTTTCCATCTGCATGCAGCTTTTAAAGTGTTGAGAAAGGAACCATAATGTATTATCAAAAGCTCAGCAAGATATCCCGAAAAACCATGGGTTTTGAGTTCAGAACCATACACCTTTATTCCTTTCATGAACTGCTTTAAAAGTAATACCTCATCCTCCAGTCCTTTAATCCTTGAAGAGACATAGTTATTATGGAAAGGGGTTCTATCTACTGCAGATTTTATATCAGAGGCACTGCTAACCCTGAACGCTGGAACAAGGTCAACCTCACATCCATTAAAGATTGCATGAATATATGGATGCTCAGCATACCTTTCTTCCCATGCATCTGCTTCCTGAGCTACTTTTCTTGCTATATAAAGCCCTTTTTCCTCAAGCTCCTTCCTTTCTACATCAGGAGGGAACATGATAAAGATATCAAGGTCATGCTCTCCTGAAATCCATGTTCCTCTTGCAGAAGAGCCTACAAGCTCAGCTTTAGCATTTATCTTCTCTTTCTCTGCTATGCTGTTGATTCTTTGTATTATGCTTTCTGAAAGAGCTGTAAGCCTTGCTCTTTCTTCATCATCAGGTTTGATTCTTGAAAGCACTGATGTAAGTATGGTTTTCATTGCAGTTTGATTTCTTTCAGGGTTTCGTATATAGGTCCTTTTGGAGTTAAAGTGCTTTTTTTCATGAGTATAGAGTTAACATCAAAACTACCCACTTCAATATTCTCAAGCTTTTTTATTTTTTCAAGGATTAACTCTTTTTGCTTCAGTGTCTTAACTCTTGCAAGAGTGGCATGGGGTGAAAATCTTAAGTCTCTTTCAAACTTGAAAGGTTGCAAAGCCTTTTCAACCTCCTCATGCAAAACCTCAAAATTTCCATATACACCAAGCCATATAACCCTTAAGTGAAATGTTCCCACACCTTTTATGCTTGCTTGGAAGGGTTTACATCTAACCTTTGATAAAGCTAAAGCTATTGCCTTAATATTACTTTCATGGATATTTCCAAGGAATTTGAGGGTTATATGCACAAGCTCTGGTTCTACAAGCTTTATACCAGGAATTCTGAACTCATGCTGTATTTTCTCTATCGTGGGTATGAAGCTCTTAGGTAGATCAACAGCAATAAAGGTACGAATCATGCGTTTCTATTATAACAGCGACCTTAAAAAACATATCCAATTCAGGATGAATTTGGGTATAATACTGGAAAAACCCTTTATATAAGCAATAGCTTAATCATAAGTGAGGAGCCTGGGAGAACCTTCCTATCCCTCCTATCCTATCCATTCCTTTTTTTGGCTCCTCTATACCATGTTCATGATTTTATCAGCAATCTCCTTTACCTTGTCTTCACACACTGCACTCACCACTGCAATAACCTCACATCCTCTTCTGAAAAGCTCGATATCTTCTTTATTATTAACTACTATAATACGAGGTTTGTTGGATTTTGTAAACCCATCTGCAAGCACGATATCGCTATCTTCAAAATATCTACATAGCTCATCAATTTCCATCTCATTTTCAAGGTTTTTTATCATGGCAAGCTTGGCATATGAGGATATTACCACGGTATTAGCACCTGCCTTTGCATATTTCCATGAGTCTTTACCCTTGATATCTATCTCAAAATCCCCATGCTTGTGACGTTTGATAGCACCAACCTTTATCCCTCTCCCTGCAAGCTCTTTTATCAATGCCTGCATCAAGCTTGACTTATGCTTTTTGCTTTTTCCCACAATGCAGATAACAGGAGGCATTATATGTACAATCTCTCCACATGCGTAAAAACGCATATTTTTTCATCTGAAACAAAACCCACAAGACACACTCCACTACGCTTCGCTGCCTCTATTCCAGAGTCAAGTGGGGCGGTTTTTGTTGCCACCAAAGGTATATTGGCTCTCGCTGCTTTCAGCACCATGCCTGCTGACTGTCTCCCTGTGGATAGCAGAAAATGTTTACTTAGCTCTATGTTTTCTAAGCAAGCTCTTCCAACTACTTTATCAAAGGCATTATGTCTCCCCACATCAATGGCTTTTATCACACACTCGCCTTCTGTATTCACCAAGCATGCTGCATGCACACCATGTGTGCTCTTGTATATCTCAGAGTCAAGAAATCTCAGGCTTTTTTTGATGACGTTAGGGTTGAATACTGTATCAGAGGCTACTGAGATGTTCTCGTTTTCATCCCATCGCACACCCACACAGCCAGAGGATCGAAGTTCTCTCCATAACTCGAAGTGCTCGGAATTAGAGATTTCAACATATATGCTTTTATCTTTTATTTGAAGAGCTTTTATATCCTCATACTCTTTCACAATACCTTCACATATGATATAACCGAGGGCAAGCTCTTTTAGCATTTCAGGAGTGGCGAGAATCGATGAGGTATGTATGCCATTCACATATAACTCAATCGTCTGCTCAACCGCCACCTGATATGCCTTTTCTACACATCTCTTGTTTCTCAGTTCCTTAGCATTGTAATGCTTAGAGTACATATCTTAACATCTGGAGTTGTTCAGCATAATTGATATTCATAAACGTTCTCAGCATAGGGTCGATTTTCCTGATCTCCTTCAATGCCACGTAGTTGACATCAAGCTTAAATATAGGAGACAGGATTGCTGTTTCACCGCTCTCTATAGCTTTTTTTGTTTCCCTTATCATGGGTTTACATTTATAAACAGCATGCAGGGGTTCAAGAAAACCATTCTCCCATCGAGGAATGGCAGCTTCATAGTTACTGCACTTTCTGAACAGCATCTTGACAACTTCTTCATTGATAAAGGGCATATCACATGCACAGATAAAGCAGTACTCATCCTCGCAGGCTTCAAGACCTGAGAGTATACCAGCAAGCGGACCTATATTTTTATAGCTATCATATACGAACCTGTAATCCATATTAAAAAGACGAGCTTGGGCTGTGTCACGCACTGAGATTATGATGTTATCAACCACGTTCTTTAAGCTATCAATAACATAGCTTATTAAAGGTTTACCATTTATATCTATGAGAGCTTTCTCCTGATAACCCATGCGTTTTCCCCTACCTCCTGCAAGAATGAGCGCTGTATAACCCATGTTAAAGATGCCCAGCTTCTTTCATGCTGAAATGTTTGCCATCCCCTATTATGACATGGTCAAGAACCTCAATCCCTATTATTTTCCCCGCTTCTTTCAATTTCTTGGTAATCTCGATATCCTCCCTGCTTGGTGTTGGGTCGCCTGAGGGATGATTATGAGCAACAATAATGCTTGCTGCAGACTCCGTTAATGCCGTTTTGAATACCTCTCTGGGATGCACGATGCTTGCATCTAATGAACCTATAGAGATAACCTCCTCCTTTATTACCTGATTCTTGGTATCAAGACAAAGCTCAATAAAACGTTCCTTTTTATGCTCCCTTACCTTGGGATACACTACTCTATACACATCCTCTGGTGAATGAATCTTTGGCTTTGCTTTCTCATTGAAGCATGCAAGTCTTCTCGCTATTTCAAAACATGCTGCAATCTGTGCAGCTTTACTCTCCTTAATTCCTTTAATCTTCATCAGCTGGGCAGGACTTGCCACTGAAAGCTGTTTGAGGTTGTACTGTGATAATATTCTCTGAGCCATGTTTATAGCGTTTTCATGCTTTGTTCCGGTTCTGAGAATGATTGCCAGAAGTTCAGAATCGCTCAACGAAGATGCCCCGTTTCTAATCAACCTTTCTCTTGGTCTGTCCTCCTTCTGCATATCACGTATTCTTATTCTGTACTCCTGCATGGCTTTTATATTGGTTTCAGGGAAATAAGATTTTTCTAAAATAACACAGATGCTTATTTTATTCACTTAATGAGCCGTCTCTTCATCAGTTTCAATGAGAGTACAAACAGTATTGTAGATACAACAGCAATCCATGCAAGACCTACCGGTATAAGCATGTTAAATGTTGCTGAGCTTAGGGCTCGAACAATATTAACAACATGGGTTAGGGGTAGCGCTATCATGGCAAGATACTGTATTGGAAGAGGCATGAGTGAAAGAGGAAAGAAGGTACCACTGAACAGAAACATGGGTGTGATGAACAAGAAGGTAGGGTAGTTAAGGGTGTTGATGTTCGGGGAAATGGCTGTAAAGCACATGGCTATGCATGCGAAGAGAAAACCACCGACAAAGGAGAAAGGAATGATGAGCAAAGAGGAGGGAAGTTCCACAAGCTTGAAAACTGCTATCACCGCAAGCATAATACTTGCATTGATTAGACTTCTTGTGGCACCCCACAGAATCTCGCCTGTTATTACTTCCTCTATGCTCAGGGGTGTTGCTATAATAGCATCAAAGGTCTTCTGATAGTACATACGCACATATGAACCGAAACTGCACTCAAAAAAGGATGAGTTCATTATTGAGATAGAGATAAGGGCGGGTGCAATAAACTTAGCATAGGACATACCTTCTATATCTTTTATGTATGTACCAAGACCAAATCCCATAGCAAAGAGATACAGCAGGGGTTCAAGGAAAGGAGGGATGAAGTTCACTCTAAACGTTTTCATGAACACATCCTTATTTCGGAGCCAGACCTTGATCACCAACCTGCTAAGTTTTATCTCTAACATATTATTCCCTGAGCTTTCTTCCTGTAAGCTTTAAAAACACATCCTCAAGCGTGGCTTTTCTGGCGGTTATCTTTCCAAATCCACATACCTTCAGAAGCTCAGAGATGATTTCCTGAGGTTTATTGGTATATACCTGTATCATATCCTCAACCACTTCGTATTGTAACCTTTTCCTCTCTAAGCACTCAAGAGCTTCACCATGCTTCTCCACCTCAACAATATCTGTTCCAATATACGCTTTAACAAGTTCATCAGGCTTACCTTCAACCAGTATTCTGCCGTGATCCATAATAACAAGTCTATCGCATAGCTGAGAGGCCTCATCAAGGTAATGAGTGGTGAGCACGATGGTGATTCCCTTTGCCTTTAAACTTCTCAGCTTATCCCAGATGAGATGCCTTGCCTGAGGGTCAAGTCCAACCGTGGGTTCATCCAGTATCATGAGCTTTGGATTATTTATCAGCCCTCTCGCAAGCAGCAATCTTCGCTTCATACCCCCTGAAAGATGCTCTATCAATGTATCTCTTTTCTCAACAAGCTGAACAAAATTTAGAAGCTCGTCTATTCTCTTCACAGCTTCTGAACGAGGAATGTCAAAATAGCGAGAATACACTAACAAGTTCTCATACACTGTAAAGTCAGGGTCAAGGTTGCTCTCTTGTGGTACAACTCCCATACGCTTTTTAATCTCTCTTGCATGGGTATTCACATCCATCCCGAATACCTCAAGTCTTCCTTCATCCTTGGGAGAGACGCACTGAATCATTCTCATGACCGTGGTTTTACCAGCACCATTCGGTCCAAGAAACCCGAATATCTCTCCCTCGTCCACCTTGAAACTTACATTATTAACCGCAATAACCTTCCCAAACCTCTTTTTTAACCCCTCAGCCACAATAACAGAAACAATAACTACCACCCTGTTTTAATATACTCAACAGCATTCCTGAATATGGCAACACCTGCTCCTTCCTCTGGTAGGGTTATCCTTGTCCAGCAAGGATGGTTTGTTCTGTGTAAGAAGGCTTCAGGATGTGGCATCATGCCAAACACCCTTCCAGTCTCATCACATATCCCTGCAATATTATCTATAGAGCCATTGGGATTATAGGGATAACCTGCAAGCCTTCCCTCTTTATCCACATACTGGAATACGATATGATTTCCCTTTCTCAGCCTTTCGAGAACCTCATGATTCTTCACAACAAACTTCCCCTCTCCATGACGTATGGGAAGATAGATGCTCTCTATACCTTTGGTAAACACGCATTTTGATTTACTGTTACCTTTCAGATACACCCATCTGTCCTCAAATCTTCCTGAATCATTGAAGGTGAGAGTAACTACTTGGGTAGAGTAATCATGGTTAAAGGCTGGTATAAGTCCCATTTTCACCATTACTTGAAAGCCATTGCATATCCCTATGATCAGTTTTCCATCATCGATAAACTGCTGTATCTGATCCCCAAGATTATACCTAAGCATGTTTGCAAGAACCTTGCCTGAAGCAATATCATCACCAAAGGAAAATCCTCCTGGTAGAGCGAGCACATGATAATCTGAGAGTTTTTTGATTCCTTTAATAAGGTCGTTGAGATGCACCCTTTCTGCATCTGCACCTGCAAGCCTGAAGGCATACTGCATCTCAATATCACAGTTTATTCCATAGCCTGTGAGCACAAGCACTCTTGGGGTCATGGTATGTAGCATGGTTTTACACTCTTTTATATTTATCAGTATGACATGCAAAACCATAAATATAGATATAAAGTATTCAGTGCAAATGCGCAGAAAACTTCTTTTGATGATTCTTGATGGCTATGGTCTCAGGGAGGAAAAGGAAGGAAACGCTATATTGGCGGCAAAAACACCTAACATTGATGCTCTCTTGAGTTATCCTCATTCAGTGCTTCAAGCATCAGGCAGAGCAGTGGGATTACCTGAGGGCATGATGGGAAATTCTGAGGTAGGGCATCTCAATATAGGAGCGGGAAGGATTGTCTATCAGGATTTAACAAGGATATCAAAATCCATAGAAGAGGGGGATTTCTTCAGGAATAAGGTGCTTCTTGATGCCATAGCAAACGTCAAAAATAATAATTCTTCCCTCCATCTCATGGGTCTTCTTTCAGATGGAGGTGTGCATAGTCATATCACCCATCTCTATGCCCTTCTTGAGCTTGCAAAAAAACATGGTGTTAAGAAGGTGTATGTACATGCCTTTCTTGATGGCAGAGATGTGCCTCCAAAAAGCGCTCTTGGGTATATAGAGGAAACAGAGAAAAAGATGAGAGAAACCGTGGGTGAGTTTGCTACAGTCTCAGGCAGATACTATGCCATGGATAGAGATAGGCGATGGGATAGAGTTGAGAAGGCATACAATGCCATGATGGGTAAAGGCATTAGAGCGGAAAGTGCTACACAAGCTGTTATAAATGCCTATGCTCGTGGTGAAACCGATGAGTTCGTCACACCCACAGTAATCGTTAAGGATGGAATACACAGGGTTTCGGATAAAGATAGCCTGATTTTCTTTAATTTCAGAAGTGATCGTGCGCGTGAGATTACAAAGGCGTTTATAGAGGATAACTTTGATGGTTTTAAGCGATGTTCACATCCCAGCGTTCATTTTGTAGGCTTTACACAGTATGATGAGAGCTTTGATATACCTGTGGCTTTTCCCTGTGAACCAATGAAGAATATTCTTGCAGAGGTTCTGTCAGAGCATAACTTAAAGCAGTTCAGGATTGCAGAGACCGAGAAATATGCCCATGTAACCTTCTTTTTCAATGGGGGCAGAGAGGAGCCATTCAAAGGTGAGGAAAGACTGTTAATACCCTCACCCAAGGTTGCAACCTATGACCTCAAACCAGAAATGAGCGCATATAGAGTTACTGAGGAAGTGATTAAGGCTGTGTTATCAGAAAAATACGATGTGATAGTCATGAACTATGCTAATCTTGATATGGTCGGGCATACTGGTGTTTTTCATGCGGCTGTTAAAGCTGTTGAAGTGGTTGACGAATGTATAGGAAAGGTGTTCTCTGCAATAAGAAGCATAGGGGGGCTTTTGATTATAACCGCTGACCATGGCAACTCTGAACAGATGACAAATAATGGGGTGCATACCGCCCATACCTGCAACCCAGTACCTTTCATTTTCTGCGAATATGGGGTTAGGTTAAGGAATGGAATTCTTGCAGATATAGCCCCCACAATCTTAGAGGTTCTTGGAATAAAAAAGCCTGAGGAGATGACAGGAAAATCTTTAATCGTGGGTCGTGCAACATCATAGGTGTAAATTCACTACACCTTAGCAGAAAATACACTCTCTGCAACCTATCCTTATCATATATAACAACTAAAAAAAGA